>JADGQK010000009.1 GCA_017881915.1 Chloroflexota bacterium
TTCTTCGTGGCGGCGAACCAGGAGGGCGGGCTGATCCAGGCACTCAAGGGTCCGGGCTTCGCCACGATCCCTTCGGCACTCGTCCAGGGTGGGCGACCTCCGACCACCCTGACTGCCGATGCTCGGCGCTGGGGCCAGGAACTGCGGGCCGCCGGCGTCAACCTCGACTTCGCCCCGGTCTCTGATGTCGTCCCGCCGGGCAGCGATGCGACCAACCAGCCGATCGGCGTCCTGCGTCGCGAGTACGGCCACGACCCGCTCACCGCCGGCAGCCACGCCGCGGCGTTCATCGCCGGCCTGAGCGAGGCCGGGGTGGCCTCCACTGCCAAGCACTTTCCGGGTCTGGGCCGGGTCGCCGCCAACACCGACTTCTCGGCCGGGGTGGTCGATGATGTGACCACGGCCACCGATCCGTATCTCGGCTCGTTCCGGGCGGCGATCGGGGCCGGCGTCCCGTTCGTCATGGTCGCCCTGGCCACCTACACCCGGATCGATCCCGCGCACCTGGCCGCCTTCTCGCCAAAGCTCATCGGCAGCGTGCTCCGCGGTGACCTCCGCTTCAACGGGGTAGTCATGTCCGATTCGCTCAGCGCAGCGGCGGTTGCGTCGATCCCGGTGGGCCAGCGCGCGCTCGACTTCCTGCTCGCGGGCGGCGACCTCCTCGTCGTGAGGAGCGCCCCGGCGACCGTCGCGATGGTCGCGGCCGTGCAGGCCCGAGCAACGACCGACTCGAGTTTCGCAGGCCTGGTGGACGAGGCGGCCCTGCTCGTTCTGGAGGCGAAGCAATCAGCTGGCCTGCTGCCCTGCTCGAGTTGAGCGACCGCGGCGTGGCCGGGCGGACGCGCCCGGACTCAGCCCGGTTCCTCGTCCTTGCCCGAGTCGCGGGTCCAGCCGAGGTGCTTGCGTAGCCAGCCGACCGAAGCGAGGTGATACGTGGCTTCGTCGACATACGTCGGAAGCGCCTCGAAGTCGGCCGGTGTCAGGTCCGACTCGATCCGGGCCGTGGTCAGCGCCGTCACCTGGTTCGCGCTCAACATGACGTCCCGGGACTCGCCGTTGAGCCCCACCCGGATGCCATGGAAGAGATCCTCGGCATCGGAACCGAGGATCTCGCGGACCACGCCAACGGACTGTCCGTTGGCGGCGACCACCGGCGTGAGGTAGGTCACCGCCCGCCACGCGATCGGTGTGGATTCCTTCGAAGAGTCGGTCATCGGGTCACCTCTGAACGGCTGGGGCCGGAAGTGTGTTGCCCGATCAGCCTAGCCGAGTCGCCCCGGAGCGGCTGCCGGCGCCCTCGCCGGCAGCGCACTCGTCGAGCACGCGGGCCAACCGGACCGACGCTCGCCCAGCCGTCATGGCGAGCCGGGCGGCTGCCCGCCGGAGCGGATGTCGATCCGTGCTGGGGTGCGCCTGCCGGTAGAGAGCCGCCTCGCGCACCAGCTCCGCCAGCTCGGCGTCGACCGTACGCTCAGCCGCGAGCCGGCGAGCTTCCAGGTAGTAGTAGTTCGGCCACATCAGAAATCACCTCGCACGCTGTTGTGATGGCTCTGGTCGTCGCTGTACCCGGGCCGGCTGTCGAAGCCGACGGTGGCAGCGGCAATGCCCAGCAGGACGATCCCAGCCAGGATTGCGAGAGCGAACAGCAGGTCCATTGATGCCTCCTTACTAACCTGTATTGAGTGGTTCACTGGTTACTCGGAGAATAGCCCCTTGCGCGTAACCTGTCAAGCGAGTTAGAGTGGTTAGCGATGAATGACTTGGCCCCATCTCCGCAACCGGATCTCGAGACGACACTCGACTTCATCAACACTGCCGAGCTCGAACGTGGCCGCCCGGTGGATGCCTTTGATTCAACCCGCGCCGCCCTCGATTGGTTGCAGGGGCGGGTCGGCATCGATGCCTCCGGCGTGCCCGAATCGGCCGCCGTCCTGGCCCGGGTCGTTCGCGCTCGCACTGCCTTTCGGGAGCTGTGGGACTCTGTCATCGAGGGACGCACGGCGGACGGCGCGGCGCTGGACGAGATGAATCGGGTCCTGCGCCATCGCTCCCTGCTCGAGCTCCGGGCCGCCGGGCCGGATGGGGGAGTAGCCGGCTACCGCCTGGCCGAACGAACCTCGGCTGATCCGGTCGATGGCGCCCTGGCCAGATTGGCCGAGCCACTGGCGCTGACCCTTGGCTCGACGGACGCGATCGGGCGGATGCGGACCTGCGCAGACGACGAGTGCCGCTGGGTGTTCTTCGATGGATCGAGGACGCATCAGCGGCGCTGGTGCGATATGGCCAGCTGCGGCAATCGAGCCAAGGCGGCCCGTCACCGGGCCCGGGCGCGGGCCGGGGATCAGCCCACCGGCTGAGCCTGCGAGGCGGGGGTCAGGCCTCGCGCACGACGAGGTTGACCAGCCGGCCGCCGGCGTGGATCACCTTGTCCGGGGTGCGCCCGGCGAGCAGCTCGGCAATCCGGGGACGGGCCAGCACCAGGCGCTCCAGCTCGGCAGGCTCGATCCCGACGGGCACGCTCACCCGGTCGCGGACCTTGCCGTTGATCTGGACCGGCACCTCGCGCAACTCGGCCGCGATCGCGGTCTCGTCCACCGCCGGCCACGATTCGAGGTGAATCGAGGACTCGGCCAGGCCGGCCCCGGCCCGCAGGCGGTTCCAGAGCTCATCGGCGATGTGCGGCGCGGCCGGCGCGAGCATCAGCAGCAGCAACCGGATCGCCTCATCCCAAGCCGGTCCGTTGGCCACCTCGCTGCCCCGGTAGCGGAAGAGCGTGTTGGCCAGCTCCATCAGGTGGGCGACCATCGTGTTGAACCGGAAGCCTTCGTACTCCTCCGTGACGGCCCGCAGGGTCCGGTGGGCGGCCATCCGGATCGATCGTTCGGCGGCCGCCCGATCCTCTCCGGCGGGCAGCTTGCCGGAGTCGGGATCGCCGCCCTCCAGGCCATGCGAATCGAGGGCCAGGGTCCAGACCCGGTTCAGGAAGCGGTGGACGCCGCCGATCCCCGTCGGGCTCCACGGACCACCCTGGTCCCACGGTCCCATGAACATCAGGAAGAGGCGGATCGTATCGGCGCCGTACCTCGCGACCAGGTCGTCCGGGTCCTGCACGTTGCCGCGCGATTTGCTCATCCGCTCGCCGTCGGCGCCCAGGATCTGGCCCTGGTTGAACAGCCGCAGGAACGGCTCGCCCTGCTCGACCAGGCCGATGTCGCGCATCATCTTGGTGATCTCGCGGGCATAGAGCAGATGCATGACGGCATGCTCCGCCCCACCCGTGTACTGGTCGACCGGCGTCCAGCGGGTCACCATGGCCGGGTCGATCGGCCCGTCGTCCTTGTGCGGCGACAGGTAGCGGAACCAGTACCACGATGAATCCATGAACGTGTCCATCGTGTCCGTCTCGCGCTGGGCAGGGCCGCCGCAGCTCGGGCAGGTGACGTTCAGGAACGCTGAGTCGCGGGTCAGCGGGTTGACGCCGCTGCCGGCGTAGTCGACGTTCTCGGGCAGCAGCACCGGCAGATCGGCCTCGGGCACCGGCACAATCCCACAGCGCTCGCAGTGGATGACCGGGATCGGCGTGCCCCAGAAGCGCTGGCGACTGAACCCCCAGTCACGCAGGCGGTAGGTGACGGTTGGCTTGCCCGCGCCGCGCTGCTCCAGCCAGGCGACGATCTCACCGAACGCTTCGGCAGCGGGCCGGCCACTGAACGGGCCCGAGTTGACGAGGACTTCGTCGGCAGAGTGCTCGACAAACGCGCTCGTCAGGGCGGCGTCCGGATCGCCGTCCGCAGGCATCACGACCTTGACGATCGGCAGTCCGAACCGAGTCGCAAAGTCGAAGTCGCGCTCGTCGTGAGCGGGGACGGCCATGATCGCCCCGGTGCCGTACGAGCCGAGCACGTAGTCGGCCACGAAGATCGGGATCGTCGCCCCATTCACCGGGTTGATGGCGTCCGCGCCCAGGGCGACTCCGGTCTTCTCGCGATCCGCCGACAGGCGATCGATCTCGGTGCGCGCGGATGCCTGGGCCAGATAGGCGTCGACCTCGGCCTTGCGATCGGGAGCCGTCAGGGCGGTGACGAGCGGATGTTCCGGGGCCAGGACCATGAACGTCGCCCCGAAGAGCGTGTCGGGCCGGGTCGTGAAGACCGGCAGCGGCTCGCCGCCGGCATGGTGCGCCGAGGGAGCCGTCGTGAACGTCACCCCGGCGCCTTCGGACCGCCCGATCCAGTTCGTTTGCATGATCCGGATCGGGTCCGGCCAGCCGAGGCCCTTGAAGTCGAGCAGCTCGTCGGCGTACCTGGTCACCCGCAGGTACCACTGGTCGAGCTCCCGCTTCTCGACCCGGGCACCACAGCGCCAGCAATGGCGGTCGGTGCCCTCGACCTGCTCACGGGCGAGGGTCCCGTCGTTCGGGCACCAGTCGACCGCCGACTTCTGGCGGTAGGCCAGGCCCGCCTTCAGGAACTCCAGGAACAGCCACTGGTTCCAGCGGTAGTACTCGGGTTCGCAGGTGACGACCTCGGAGCTCCAGTCGAACGAGGTGCCCATGGTCCGCAGCTGGGCCCGCATCTTGTCGATGTTGGCCATCGTCCACGTGCGCGGGTTGACCCGGTTCTTGATCGCGGCGTTCTCGGCCGGCAGGCCGAAGGCGTCGAAGCCGATCGGCATGAACACGTTCTGGCCGTGCATCCGGTGGAACCGGGCGAGTGCATCGGTCGGGGTCTTGGCGTACCAGTGGCCGATGTGCAGGTCGCCCGAGGGGTAGTCGTACATCGTCAGCGCGAAGAATTTCGGGCGGGTCGTGTCGGCCAGGTCGGTCCGGAACATGCCGAGCTCGTCCCAGCGCGCCTGCCAGCGCGGCTCGATCTCGGTGGGCTGATAGCGGTCGATCCGGGCGCGGTCGCTCACGTCGGGCCTCGAAATGCCGAACCCCCGGTGGGCCGCCAGCCGCGATCGAGGGGTGAGGGAATGGCGGCGAAGATCGTTGGTGGAGCTACGGGGGCTCGAACCCCGGACCTCTTGCATGCCATGCAAGCGCTCTTCCAACTGAGCTATAGCCCCGCCGTAGAGCGGCAGTATAGCAGCGGACTCGGCTCGATCCGGCGGGCTGAGCGGGGGGGCCAGCGAGGTTCCTCCGGACGATCCACGGGCGCCGGTGTCAGGACGACGTCAGGGTCGATCTCCACAATCTGGGCATGGATCAGCCGTCTTGACCGCACGAGCCTGGACTCGTCGGCAATTCCTGGCGGCGGGCGGCATCCTCGCGGTAGGCGCTGCGTCGGCCGGTGCCCTGGCAATCGGCGCGAGCGCCTCGGGCCGCGGTGGCCGGCCCTCCCCGGCAGCTTCCGCCAGCCCGCCCCCACCGTTGGCCCGCCGCAGCTATCGCTCGCGTTCCGACCTGAGTTCGGCTCCGGTGGTCGTGACTGCGCCGCTTGGCGCGGTCGCGCCTGGCCTTGTCTTCATCACCCCGAACAACGGACTGGCCCCCGATGGCCTGCTGATCGCCGACAACGCCGGCAAGCCGATCTGGATCCGGCCGGACACCGGTTCCAACGCCGCGAACTTCCGGGCGGCCGTCTACCGCGGCAGGCCTGTCCTGACCTGGTGGGAAGGCAGCGTGAACGGCGGCTTCGGAGCCGGCCAGCTCGTGATCATGGACGACACGTACACCGAGCTTCTCCGCTTCGGCGCAGGGGCCGGCCGGAAGGCCGACATCCACGAGTTCCAGATCACCCCCCAGAACACGGCCTTGATCCTGACCGATACCGGCGTGTCGCTGCCGGCCGGCGGTTCGCCCCCGCCCTGGCAGAACTGGGACTGCATCGTCGAGGAGGTCGACATCGCCACCGGCGCCGTGCTGTTCGAGTGGCACAGCGCCGACCACATCTCGCCCGACGAGTCGGTGATCCCGCCACCCGGGACCACACCCAGCCCGTCCGCGACCACCAACACACTGGCCGGGACCGCGACCGCCACACCGGCCGGCTCGATACCGGCCCAGGCGATCCCGGTCTACGACTCGGTCCACGCCAACTCGATCGAGCTCGACACGGACGGCAACCTGATCGTCTCGGCCCGCAACACGTCAGCGATCTACAAGGTCGATCGCTCGACGGGCGAGATCCGCTGGCGGCTGGGCGGCAAGCGGTCGGATTTCAAGATGGGTCCCGGCGCGACATTTGCCCTCCAGCACGATCCGCGCCGGCACCCCGACGGCACGCTGTCGGTCTTCGACGACGGAGCCGCACCGTCCACCTCGCGGGCCATCGTCCTGAACGTCGACGAGGCGGCGATGACGGCCACCCTCGTTCGCTCCTACGCGCATCCCCACGGCAAGCTCGCGATGAGCCAGGGCAACATGCAGGTCCTGCCCAACGGCAACGTGTTCGTGGGCTGGGGCAGCACCGGCTACGCCTCGGAGTTCTCAGCCGACGGCCAGCTCCTGTTCGACGCCGATTTCAGCGGCTCGATCCAGTCCTACCGCTGCTTCCGATTTCCCTGGTCAGGCCGCCCGGCGGGGCGGCCGGCCATCGCCGTGGACCCGGTCAGCAATGGCACGGTCAGTGCCTACGCCAGCTGGAATGGTGCGACCGAGATAGCAACCTGGGAGGTCCTGGGGGGTGCGGATTCGGGTTCCCTGGCCTCGCTTGGCAGATTCCCCCGAACTGACTTCGAGACGACCCTCTCCGTCAAGCCGGCCGGCTCGCTCCTGGCCGTCCACGCGCTCGACGCGAACGGCGTCACCCTCGGTACTTCCCCGACGGTGACGATCCCGGAGTAGCTGGGCCTCAGGGCGCGTCCTGGCCGACGACCAGCGTCCACTCCAGTGAGCCCGCCCGAAGCGCCTCGGCGAGCAGCGCGTCGTTCATCAACCTCCTCAGGACGACCCGCCTGGGATCGCCTTCCGGAGAATAGATGCGCGAGATAGCCCGGTCGGGTGAGCCCCCCGGGGGTCCGCCATGTGGCACCATCGACGGGTGATTGCGCGCGTGCCCGCCAGGTGATCAGCCGGACCGAGGAAGCAGCCGAGCTGGCCATGCCCGGCGGCTCGCTCGAGTACATCCTGCGGCGCTCAACGCGGGCTCGGCGGGTGCGGGTGACCGTCGATCCGTTGCGCGGGGTGATCGTCACGGTGCCCGCCCGCCGGCCCGGCGCACGGGATGCCCTCGCCTCGGTGGAGCCGTTCCTGCGCGAACGCGAAGGTTGGATCCGGACCCACCTCCATCGGCAGGCCCGGCAACGGTCCAGAGTGGCCGGCCTGACTGCCGGCCTGGCCCCGGGCGAGCTCCGCGACGGGGCCCTCCTGCCCTATCGCGGCCGGGCGCACCGGATCCGAGTCGTCGGACCGAGCAAGGACCTGGCCCGGTCGATCGTCCGGATCGAGGACGTCGACGTCCTGGGGACCAGCCGGACGATCATTCTCGAGCTCGCCAGCCGCGATCGGCGCCGCCCGGCGCGGATCCTCGAGGCCTGGTTGCGCGGCCGTGCCGTGACCCAGGTCGAGGCGGTGATTACCCGCCACGCGCCGAGCCTGGGCGTGCATCCCTCGGTCGTCGTGATCCGGGATCCCCGCAGTCGCTGGGGCAGCGCCTCGCGGACGGGCCGCGTGGCGCTGAGCTGGCGGCTCATCCTCGCACCGCCGGAGGCCCTCGAGACGACCGTTGTCCACGAGCTGTGCCACCTGCGCGTGTTCGGCCATGGCCCGGCGTTCTGGGCGCTCGTCGCATCGCGCCAGCCGGACCACCTGCGCTGGCGACGCTGGTTGCGCGACCACGCGGTCGAGCTCCACGCGGTCCTCGCCGAGGATTCCGCCCGGGCCTGACCCGGCCGGTCGTGGCACAGTTGGCGGGAGCCCTCACGTCGCTCAGTCGTTCTCGGGAGGATCCTCCATGTCTGCGGTCATTCGCCTCAACCACGCCGTCCTGTATGTCCGCGACGCGGCCGCGTCGGCCGACTTCTACCGGGACGCGTTCGGCTTCGTCGAGGTCAGCCGCGAGTTCGGTGGCCAGGCGGTCTTCATGCGCTCACCATCGAGCGACACGGCCAACCATCACGACCTCGGCCTGTTCTCGGTCGGATCGGCCGCCCCGCGGCCGGCGCGCGGCTCGACCGGGCTCTACCACCTCGCCTGGGAGGTGGCCACGATCGAAGACCTCGCTGCCACCGCCGACCACCTCTCCGGCATCGGCGCGCTGACCGGCGCGAGCGATCACGGCGTGTCGAAGTCGCTCTACGGGCGCGATCCCGACGGGATCGAGTTCGAGGTGATGTGGCGAGTACCGCGCGAGGACTGGGGCGAGGACGAGACGCGGGGTGCCGTCCGGACCCTCGATCTCGCGGCGGACGTCAAGCGCTACGGGACAAGAGCCGCTGCGGGGTAGTTGGTGGAGATGAGGGGACTCGAACCCCTGGCCTCCGCGATGCGAACGCGGCGCTCTGCCAGCTGAGCTACATCCCCACCGGGGTCGACCGGGCGGCAAGTTGCATGCGCCTCGGGACCGGCGCCGAGTGTAGCAGAGGCTACGGCGTGCTCTACGGGCAGCCTTTGCCTCAGTACTCGTGGTTCTCGACGGCGTTCACGATTCGCGCTCGGGTGGTGCCTGCTCCTGAGGCCGAGACGTGCCAGGTGTCGCTCGAGGCGCTAACAGGTTGATGATCTTGACAATACAGAACATTTGTTCGATGATCATTTGCCCATGGCGAGCCTTTCCCCGGACGTCTCGGCTGCTCTCGCATCCCTTCGGACGCGTTGGGGAGCGGCAGCTCCGCGGGTGATCGGCTCGCTCGCCATTGCCCCGGAAACGGACGCGGACTCGGCACTCACCGGGCTGCCGGATGCCCTCCCGGGCGGCCTGCCTCGACCTGGGCAGCGGCCGGCTGGCGCGGACCGGGTGATCGGGACCGGCTTTGCCGCCCTGGATGCGATCCTCGGGCCGGGTGGGGTGCCCCGCGATGCGGCGGTCGCGCTGTGCGGAGAACCCTCGAGCGGCCGGACGACCCTGGCACTGCGGCTCGTTGCCGAGGCCCAGGCTGGCGGCGCGATTGCCGCCTGGGTGGACCTTGCGCGGAGCCTGGATCCGGTCGAGGCGGTGGCCCGGGGGGTCCGTCTGGAATGGCTCGTCGTCGTGCAACCCGCGTCGCCGGATGAAGGGATCGCGATGACCGGGTCGCTCCTCGCGGGTCGGTCGGTGGATGTCCTCGTCATCGACCTGCCGGACGACGCTCGGGCCGGCCGCCCCACGTCCCGGAACCCACCGCCGCGGGGCGACCCCCGGAGCGATGTGTCGGCATCGGGCGACCCCCGGAACCACCGTCCTCCGAAACGTCCGCCCAGCCTGGCCAATCGCCTCGAGCGCCTCGCCGCCCTTGCCCGGCGGGCCGGCGTGCTGCTCATCATCCTCGAGCCACCGGGACTCGGGCAAGAGCTGACGGCCGCCGTCGCCGCGTCTACAGCGCTTCGGCTGGAGCTGGCCCGTCGATCGTGGGTCCGCCTCGGCCGGGATGTCGTCGGGCAGCGCACCGAAGTGCTCGTCGGCCGGAACCGGTTCGGGCCGACGGGGAGTCGAGCAGAGATTCGGATCCTCTACGCGGAGGGGGGTGGCCGGGACGCCTGCCTCCTGCGCGACCCGCTCCTCGCCGATCCCCGGAGCGCGCCGGGCTGGGCGGGTATCGGCCTGACCGGCACGAGCGCCACCACACACGCCCCCATCAGCCTGCAATCACGGATTCACGATCGTGCGACGTCTCCACCTGCTCTGGACCCACCTGCCGCTCCGTCTCGCCCGGGCCCGCTCCGCCTCGTTCCCGACCGGACCAGTGATCCTGGGCGGGCAACCCTGGGCAACGGGGACCGTCCTCGACGCGAACCCGGCCGCGATCGAGCTCGGCGTTCGCCGGGGGATGCCACTCGGGAGCGCGCACCGGCTCGCCCCTGAAGCTACCTTCCTCGATCCCGAGCCGGAGCGGGACGCCGCGGCGATCGAGGCGGCGCTCGAACGGCTGGCGTCCTTCAGCCCGGGGGTCGCCGGGGTCGCCGACCCGGCCGACCCAGCCTTCGGCCTGCTCGAGGTCCAGGTGGATGGCCTCGAGCGCCTGTGGGGTGCGGAGCCGGTCCTCGCCGTCCGCCTGGTCGAGGCGCTCGCCTCGATCCTGCCCGGCCCACCTCGGGTCGGGATCGCCGGGACGCGCTTCGCCGCGACCGTGGCGGCCGCTACCGCAGGGCCAGGTAACCGGTCGGCGATGATCGTCGGACCGGGCGACGAGGCGGTCTTCCTGGGACGGTTGCCGGCCGGCCTGCTCACCCCGGATGCGGACGTCCGGGCCCGGCTCAGCCGGTTCGGGCTGCACCGAATCGATGCCGTGGCCGGGATCGCCCGGTCGGCGCTGGTTGCCCGCTTCGGCGAGGAAGGTGCCCGGATCCACGCCAGGGCGATCGGCGAGGAGCTCGAACCGTTCCGGCCGCGCCGCGCTCCCGAGCGGCTGTGCCTGGGGATCGGCCTCGAACCGCCGATCGAGGGGCTCGAACCGCTTCGATTCGTCCTCCACCGGCTGACCGCGGCGCTCGCCGACCAGCTCGTCGCCCGGGGAGCGGCAACCGGTCGGGTGGAGCTGCGGCTCAGCCTGGACCCGGCCTTCGCCCGGCGCGGCAGCCCCACCGAGCTGTGCGTGGAGCAGCGCCTCCCGGAACCGTCGTCGGAGGTCGAGGCAATTGAGCGGCTCCTGTTCGCCCGCCTGGAACGCGACCCACCGTCGGTGGCCGTGAACCGGCTCGAGCTGGAGCTCTCCGAGGTGGCCCCGGCCAGCGGCCAGCAACTCGCCCTGTTCATTCCCCAGGCAAACCGGGTCGCCCGGCTGCGCTGGCAGCTCGCCCGGCTGGCCCTGGCATTCGGCGAGGACCGGATTGGGCGAGTCGAGCTGGCCGATCCCGAGGCACCCCTGGCCGAGGGACGCTGGACCTGGCACCCGGTCGAGATCGCCCGATGACCCGGCTCCTGCGCGAGCACCCCCTGATCGATGCCGAGCTGGACCCGGCGGGCCGGCTCGTCGCGTTTCGCTGGGCCGGCCGGCGCGAGGCCGTCGAGGTCTGCAACCGCTGGCGGGTCGACGAAGCCTGGTGGCGCCAACCGATTGCCCGGGACTACTTCAAGGTCGTCGGAGCGCGCTGGCTGGCGTTGGTCTACCTCGATCGCCTCGATGGCTCATGGCACCTCGAGCGCGTCTACGACTGAGGCCATCGCCGCGGCCTAGTGTTGCGGCGAGTTGCCCCTGATCGGCGTCCGCGGTGTGGCTACTTCGCCGGGATGTTGCCTACGACGAACAGGACGACGAGCCCGACCAACAGGCCGGCCAGGCAGGCCGCGCCGATCACGTCGCGAACTTGGAGATGCATCGGCGCCTACTCTACCCGGCCACCTCGACGCACGCTGCGCGGCGACGTCGCCTGGATCCGGCCGACTCTTCCGGGTTACCAGCGGGTGTGGTGCAAAGGAAGAAACTGGAGTGCCTCCAGCGGCGATCACGCCACTCCGCGCGCCAGTTCACGCACGGACGAGTCGCCTGGGTCGCGGTTGAGCGCGGAGACCCGCGCCGATTCCTTCTACGACCACAGCCACTGGCATTCCGGAAGAACCAACCGGCGGTCGACCCTCCACCGCCGCGTTTCCGGCGAATATTCCTAGCTGTAGTGCTAGGCCAGAAGTCGAGTCGGTTTGGGGCCGAATGGACGGATTCTTGCGCAGCCTCGTGCACGAATCGGCCGACCCTGGGGTCGAAACGTCCCCGGAACCGGTCTCAATCCCGGCCTAACACTACGGGGGCTCATATTCGCCAGGTTTCGGTAGGCCGGGGCCACCGGCCGGACCCACCGAGCGGACCGTCGGCCGGCCACGCCCGAACCGGCGCTGAGGCAAATGTGCGAGGCCCCGCCACCCCAGGCAACGGGGCCTCGCAGGCCTCGCGCTCGTGCTCGAGCAGCGGGGCCGGGTCGGCGGACCGACTGACGAGCCGGTCGCCGCCAAGAGCGGTCGCGAACCCCCAGGCACGCATCCGATCTGGCCTGCATCAATGACGCCGCGGCCATCTGAAATGTTTCGTCGATGCGGCGCCATTTCGGGCCGGCCGTGGAGCTGCGGCAGGAAGGGCCGCCGTTGACACATACAGAACATCTGTTCGATCATTGGCCATGGCCTACGCCGAGCTCCATTGCCACACGAACTTCTCGTTCCTCGACGGCGCATCGGCAGTCGACGAACTCGTCGAGCGGGCGCTCGCCCTGGGCCTGACCGGGCTGGCCGTCACCGATCACGGTGGCCTGTACGGGGTCGTCCGGTTTGCGTCGACGGCCCGCGAAGCCGGTCTGCATCCGGTGATCGGGGTGGAGATCGAGCTCCTCGATGCGTTCGCCCCGGATCTCGACCGGATCGTCATCCCGGCCCGGCGACCGGCCCGTCGCGGGGCAGGGCGACCAACAGGGCGACCGGCCGGAGCAGCCCCGGACCCATCCACCACCTTGAGCGAGGGCTTGCCGGCCCGGCCCCGACCGGAACGGACTCGCCTGCCCGGCCGGCGCGAGCCGATCAAGGAGGACTTCCGCGGAATCGCCGAGGGATCGCGCGGCCCGCATCTCGTCCTGCTGGCTCGGGACGCCACCGGCTATCGCAGCCTGTGCCGGCTGATCAGCCGGGCGAACCTCGCCGGCACGAAGGGTGCGCCGCGCTTCAGCCAGGCCCTCCTTGCCGATCATGTCGAAGGGCTGATCGCCCTCTCGGGCTGCCGCGATGGGGAGCTCGCACGGCGGCTCCGGGTGGGCGATCGCGATGGGGCGCGGCAAGTCGCCGAAGGCTACGCAGCAATCTTCGGCGGGCTGGCCAACGGGGGCCGAGATGTCGCCGGGACAGCCGGGACAGCCGCCAGAGCCGGCTTCATCCTCGAGCTCCAGCACCACCTCCTGCCCGAGGACGATTGGCTGGTCGCCGAGACCGCCCGCCTGGCCGAGGAGCTCGGCTTGCCGACCGTCGTCACGAATGACGTCCACTACGCCCTGCCCGAGGGCCGCGAGCTCCACGACGTCGTCACCGCCATCCGCCATGGCCGGACCCTCGAAACGCTGGCCGACCTGCGCCGGCCGGACGGCGAGTCGTACCTCAAGCCGGAGGCCGAGCTGCTGGCCCTGCCGCCCGGCGACCAGGCCCCGGGCAACGACGACCCACGAACGGCCCGGGCGTGGACGGAGGGACTGGCTAACTCCAGCGAGATCGCGGCCGCCTGCTCGGTCGACCTCGGCTTCGAGCGCTACCGCTTCCCCGGCTTCAGCGTCCCGGTGGGGGAGACGCCCTTCAGCCAGCTCGCCGAGCTGTGCCACCAGGGGGCGCGCAAGCGCTATCACCCGCTCACTCCGGCGGTCCTCAACCAGCTCACTCATGAGCTGGCCGTGATCGAGCGGACCGGCCTGGCCGAGTTCTTCCTGATCTGCTGGGACCTGATGCGCTTCGCCCGGGAGAAACGGATTCCCGCCCAGGGTCGAGGCAGCGCCGCCGACTCGATCGTTGCCTACGTCCTGGGGATCACCCGGGTCGATCCGATCCGCCACAACCTGCTGTTCGAGCGGTTCATCAATGAGGGCCGGACCACCTACCCGGACGTCGACATCGACTTCTCGTCCAAGCGTCGGGAGGAGGTGATCCAGTACGTCTACGAGACCTACGGCCCCGAGCACACCGGGATGGTCTGCAATATCGTGACCTATCGGGCCCGCTCGGTCGTGCGCGAAGTGGGGGTGGCCCTGGGCTTCCCGCGACCGCTCGTCGACCGGGTCGCCAAGGCCCTCGAGACGTACGACTCGGTGATGGTCCGACGCGACCTGGAGGCGGATGGCGGATTCGCCGAGTTCTTCCAGCGCCCGGGCAATCCAGTGAGCGCCGTGGCTCCCGTGGCGGAACGACACGGCCTGGCCGACCGGATGGGCCAGCTCCGCCTGGCCGGCAAGCCCGCACTTCGAGCGGGCGGCTCCGGGGACGACAAAGGAGGCCCGGGCGACTCAGCGGCGAGCGTGGCCTGGCTCGAATCCGGGCGCGGCACGGGTCACGTCGACGGCCGGGCGATCGACCCGGAGAGCGGGGTGCTCCTCCCGCCGGAACGGCGGACCGACAAGCTCGGCCGGCCGAATCACTGGGGCGGCGAGGGCCCGGTCGCGGCGAGCCCCCATGCCGGCAGCACCGTCGGCCTGTCGGACTGGGAGCGCTGGCTGGAGTTCTGCGCTCGAATGGACGGGTTTCCGCGCCATCTGAGCATCCACAGCGGGGGCATGCTGATCACGGCCGCGCCACTGATCGACATCGCCCCGCTCGAGCGCGCGACGATGCCCGGTCGGGTCGTGGTCCAGTACGACAAGCGCGATGTCGAGACGATCAAGCTGATCAAGCTCGACCTGCTCGGGCTGGGGATGCTCGCGGCAATCGACGAGACTGTCCAGCTGATCGAGCACGACTGCGCCGCCTGCCTCGACCTCGACCGCCTGCCCGAGGACATCACCGAGGTCTTCGGGATGCTCCAGGCGGCCGACACGGTCGGCGTCTTCCAGGTCGAGAGTCGGGCCCAGATGCAGACGCTCCCGAAATCGCGCCCGAACTGTCTCGACGACCTGGTAGTCGAGGTGGCGATCATTCGCCCCGGCCCGATCCAGGGCAACGCCGTCCATCCCTACCTCCGCCGCAAGCAGGGCCTCGAACCGGTTACCTACCTCCATCCCAGCCTGGCCCCGATCCTGTCCGACAGCCTGGGCGTGATCCTGTACCAGGAGCAGGTGATGCGGATCGCCATCGACGTGGCCGGCTTCAGCGCTGGCGATTCCGACGGGTTCCGGCGGGCGATGGGGACCTGGCGCTCGAGCCGTGAGATGGAGAAACTCCATGCCCACTTCGTCGATGGCTGCGTGGCGATCCAGGGCCTGCCCCGCGATGACGCCGAGGAGCTCTTTCGACGGGTCGCCGGGTTTGCCTCGTTCGGCTTTGCCAAGAGCCATGCCGCCGCCTTTGCCCGGACCGCCTACGAGTCGTCCTTCCTCAAGCTGTTCTATCCCGCCCAGTTCCTGGTCGGGCTGGTCAACGCCCAGCCGATGGGCTTCTATCCGGTCGAGGTCCTGGTCAACGACGCAAAACGCCACGGTGTCGCGGTCCTGCCGGTGGACATCAACGCTTCGAGCTTCCGGACGACAACCGAATGGGTGGGTCGGCCGGGTGAACCGCTACCGGCAGGTCTCGGCATCGACCGCCGACCGGAGCCGGTTCGCTCGCCGGCCTGCGTCCTGCCCAGCCCAGCGGGCCGCGAGCGCTGGTCGGCCGAGAGTGCCGTCGGCTGGGGCGTTCGCCTCGGGCTGGGGCTGGTCAAGGGGATTGCCGAGGAGCATGCCGAGCTGGTCGACACCGAGCTCGCCCGTGGCCCGTACACCAGCCTGGGCGATGTCGTCGAGCGGACCGACCTGCCCGAAGAGACGCTCGAGCGACTGGTCCGGGCCGGCGCCCTCGATTCGATCGGGCGACCGCGCCGGGAGCTGCTCTGGCAATTGCGCGAGGTGGCCTCGCGCCGGACGGCCGGCACCTCTGGCCGGGCAGCAGGACGGCCAATCGACCTGCACCTCCCGCCGACGGACGCGCCCGGGTTGCCGGCGATCGGCGAGACCGAGCGACTCGGTGATGCATACGCGGTCCTGTCCCTCGACGCCCGTCAGCAGGTGATCGGGCTGTTCCGGGGCGCCCTCGACCGGCTGGGTGCAGTGCCCAATGCCATGTTGAACGAGCATCCCCAGGGGCGCGTCCGGATCGGCGGCCTGGTGGTCACCCGGCAGCACCCGATGACGGCCAAGGGGACGGTCTTCCTGGCCCTCGAGGACGAGACCGGGATGGTCAACGTCACGCTCTGGCCGGATGCCTGGGCACGCATGCGAGGGGTTGTTCGACGGCACGCCCTGCTGCTGGTCGACGGGCAGCTCCAGCGCGAAGGCGACGTCGTCAACGTGATCGCCCGGGAGATCCGGCCCCTGCCCGAGGCTGCTGCCGGTGTTGGGGGGCCGGTCCGTCCCCCCGGCGTCCGCCAGCTCGGCTATGCGGGGGGCCGCCGGACCGGCTGAATCATGAAACGTGGACGCGCCCCGGGACCGGTCGGTTCGAGGTGACGGACCGTCGTTCGGTCCGAGCCTCCGTTCGGGATCCGGCACCTCGGCCGTCGATCGTCGAGACGCGTCCTACTCTTCGTTCGTCCGGATGGACCGGTCGGATTGCCGGCTAGCGGCGACGGGCGGCCGGCTTCGCGCCCCGGGCCGCCGGGCGGTTGCCCGCGTTCGGATTGGCCATCCGCAGGAACCGCCGATAGAAGCCGGCGAAGCCACCCACCGCCAGGCCGGCGACGGGCGAGACAAGCATCGCGTAGAACGCGTTCTGCACCCGGATGTCGTTCGTGACGGCAACGCCAGCAGTCGACGCAGGGAGCGTCGCGGTAAGCACGTACGCCGCGAACAGGATCCCGGCCAGCAGGCCGACAATCCCGCCCGCGAGGTAACTCGAGCGCTGGGTCAGGATCCCGGCCAGGAAGGCCGCCGCCAGGGGCGGCGGGAAGATGAACAGGTTGAAGGCGAGGGCCTGCACGCTCTGGTTCTGGATCTGGCCCCCTGATGCCTCGAACAAGGCGAAAACGCCGAGGACGAGCAGGCACGGGACCCAGATCGCGAATGTCCGGGTTGCCAGGCGGGGCAGGTCCAGCAGGTCCTCGCGGAAGTTGACCGGCCGGATGGCGCTTCGGAATGAGCCGAAGATGCCGGACCGCGGTGGGCCGCCGGAGGCAGATCCGCTCGTGCTCGTGCGCGTTGGGCCCGGCGGGACGGCGAGCGACGGACTCTCGGCGACGGCGGCGGCCGTTGCGGCGCGATGGCGGCGACGAGCTTCGGCGCGATCGGTGCTCTTGGCGCGGACCACGATGCCTCCTGCTTGGGCGAGATCGGACGCAACGGCCCCGGCGGCGGAATCTGGCCAGCTCGGGTCCGGGCGCCATCGTAGACGAAAGACGCGTCGATCGATCGGCGGCCCGTTCCCGGAACGGCCGGATGCGTCGCGACGCGTCGTCAGTCTGGCCCGGGGATGGTGATTCTTGTCTCGAGGACCAGCCGGCGAAGTGCGGTCGCCAGCCAGGTTTCGTAGGCGCCGGCCGTCCAGGCGTGGGCTCCGACGAGGTTGGCGTACAGCTCGGGCAACGTCAGCGCGTCGATGATTGCGGCGGTCCGGCGCTCGTCGGCGAGGTCCGCGTCATGCCTGGCGACGGATCGGGCCAGATCGGCGATCCCGCGACGACGACGAGCCCGGAGCCCGTCCATCTCCACGCGGATTGCCGGGTCCGCCGAGGCGGCGTCAGCCCCGATGACGACGATGTCGTGGCCAGTCTGCCAGCGCAGCCGGATCGAGTGCGCGAAATGGCTGAGCGCTTCGGCGGCATCCTGGGCGGTGAGTGCCTCCACATACGCGGCGTCGGCCGCCGGGTCGTCGGCGAGCTCCGCGCTCAGTGCCCGCAGGATGTTCGCCTTCGAACCGTATACGGCATACACGGTCTGCACCGCGACGCCAGCCTCGACCGCGATTGCGACGAGTGTGGTGGCCGCGTACCCGCGGGCGGCGAACAGGCTCCGGGCGGCCTGGGCGATCCGCCGTCGGGTGATCGCCGCCCGTTCGGCCCGGAGGCTTCCCGATGGGCTCTTGACATTCTTCATGTCGATAGAGTACAACTCTATTTGAATAGAGCACAACTCTATCGAGTGCCCTCAGCCGAAAGGAACACTGGCAATGACGATCGAGCAGAACATCGCAGCGACCCGCCGCTTCATCGACGAGGGATTCAACAAGGGCAACCTGGACGTCTGCGACGAGCTCGTCTCGCCGGACGCGGTGGAGAACCAGCGCGGGTCGAAGCCCGGGATCGAGGGAGTCAAGGACACGATCCGGACCCTCAGGAGCTGGTTCAGCGACTTCGAGCTGACGATCGTCGACCTCATCGCCAGCGACGACACGGTCTGGTTCCGCAATCGCGCGACCGGGGTCAACACCGGCGAGGTCATGGGCCGCCCGGCGACGGGTCGTTCATTCGACATCACCGTCATGGATATCGTGCGCTTCGCCGACGGCAAGATGGTCGAGCACTGGGGTGTCCCGGACCAGCTCGGGATGCTGATCCAGCTGGGTCTGTTCGGGCGACCGGAGCCAGCGGTCGCTGTCTGAGGATCGACGTCGGCAGCACGGGCGCAGACCCGGTTGAGCACCGGGTGAGTCCAAGGTAAGGGTCAGCCGCTACAACGGAGGCCCGCTCCGCGAATCCCCGCCGGGAGGTCGTCGATGGTTCGAGCCCGGCGTGCGGCCCTTGCCGCGTTTGTTCTGCTCTGGTCGGTCGCCGCGCTCGCGCTGGCTGCGGCGCCGACCACCCCTCGGGCCGGAGCCCCAGCAGGCACCATTCCGGCCGTCAACTGGCCGCCGTCAACTGGCCTGCTGATCGCCGAGGTCGTCACCGGTGGTCAGTCCGCTTCCGACGAGTACGTCGAAGTAACGAATGCGGGCCCGGCGTCGATCGACCTGAACGGTCTCGAGCTCGCCTATGCCTCTGCGGCCGGGACGAGCCCGGTTCGTCGGGCCACCTGGGCCACGGCCACGCCCCTGCTGCCTGGCCGGCACCTGTTGATCGCCAACGCCGGCGGGACCTACGCCGCCCAGGCCGACGCAACCTACACGGCCGGCATTGCCGCGACCGGGGGAGCGCTCATCCTGCGACCTGTCGGCGGAACACCGATCGATGCGGTCGGCTGGGGCGATGCGACGAATCCTTTCGTCGAGACAACGCCCGCGCCGGCGCCGCCGGCTGGATCGGGCATCGAACGCCGGCCGGGCGGCAACGCCGGCAATGTCAGGGACACGAACAACAATGCGGCCGACTGGTCGGTCAACCCGACGCCCATCCCGGAGAACATGAGCGCGCCTCCGCGGCCTGCGCCCGGCTCGAGCCCGACCCCAAATCCGAGCCCGCGCTCATCCGCGTCGTCCTCGCCCGTGACCAGTCCAACTCCCAGGCTCACGCCCTCCTCGACCCCCGGGCCGTCATCCAGCCCGGTCCCCAGCGCAAGTCCCAGCCCAATTCCGACTCCGAAGCCCTCGCCGAGCCCCAGCGTGTCGCCACGCCCCAGCCCAAGTGCCAGCCCGAGTCCCACTCCGAGTTCGACTCCGACTCCGAGGCCTTCACCGAGCACCAGCCCGTCGCCACGCCCCAGTCTCCCGCCGAGCCCGACGCCGAAACCATCGCCGAGTCCCACTCCGAGTCCGACTGCGGTTTCGACGCCCACGCCAACGTCCAGCCCGTCCTCATCGGCCATGTCCATCGCCGAGGCGATCCACCAGGGCGGCAGGGTACACGTCGAGGGCGTCGTGACGACCAGCGCCACGCTGATCGATCCGAGCGGGCGGCTGCTCATCATCCAGGACTCGACCGCCGCGATCGAGGTTCGCTTGCCTGTGGCGGGCACGGCTGGCGTTACAGGCCTGGCAGGTCATCTGATCGTCCCGGGCGCAGAACTGCAGGTCAGCGGTTCGATCGGCCGCTCCTATGGCGCGCCACGCCTCACGGCCACCACCGCGGTCTGGCTCGACTCGGCAAGCCAGCCGCTGCCTCTTCGAATCACGGCCGCGCCTGGTCCTGCGCTCGAGTGGCGCCTCGTTCAGGCCGGCGGCCGGCTCGCTGCCATCCACCGCCTGGGCCAGCGCTGGCGAGCCGACCTCATCATCGGGGCCACCCGAATCCCTGTCGTCGGCCTGACCGGCTCACAGATCGCAGTCGGCCGCCTTCTGGCGGGTCGCCTGGTCACGGTCGTCGGGATCGTCCGTCGGGCCTACCCGTCGGCGATCGACCAGCGCTTCGCGATCGATCCTCGCTCGGTAGCGGACCTGTCGTTCAAGCCGTCCGGCCCCAGCCACCCAACGCCGACCGGCCGCTCGACGGGAACCGGGATCATCCCGGGTCCTGCCGTCGGGGTCGACGGCGATCCGCCTGCCGCATCGGGCGAGCCGCGAGTCGACCTGCGCGATCTCGCCGTCCATCACGGTCAACAGGTCCGGGTTGGAGGTCTCGTCACCGGGATCAAGGACGCGCTCATCTCGCTCGACGATGGCAGCGCGACCGGCCGGCTCATCCTGACTGGCGCGGCGGCGGCCTATCTCGACCTCGTCGAGATCGGCGACCCGCTCGAAGTCGTTGGCCTCGTCGAGGCTGACGCGAGCGGCCCGTATCTGCTTGTCAGCGATCCAAACGGCGTTGCCCGCGCCGGCGATCCGAGCATGGGCTCCAGCGCGTCGGCCGAACCGACGAGTCGCCTTGAGACGCCGACGAGCCGGCAGGTCGACGCCGGTTCCACGATTGACCGATCCGCCGGATCCGGTTCCGCCAGCCCGCTCGAGGCCCTCGGCCTGACCCTCCTCGGGGCGCTCGTGGCCCTGGCGATCGCGCTGCCGCTGGTCCGGCGTGGCGGCCGAATGGGCCGGCCGACGGAGCCTGACGAGGACCGGCGTGCACGGCCCACGCTCGGACCGAGTTGACGCTCGTTCAAGCGCGGGTCTATCCTCGGCCGAGTTTCGCGCCAGCGAAGCGCTACGCGAGCGAGGGACGAGGTCTTGCCGAACGCGGATCACCGCGTCGCACTCCCCGCCGGAGAACGGCAGTACCACATCGGACTCGGCCCGGGTGACCTGGCCGAGTACATCCTCCTCCCCGGCGACCCCGATCGGACCCAACGGATCGCGACACGCCTCGAGAACATCGAAGGCGAGTGGCGGCACCGGGAGTTCGCCTCGGTCACCGGGACGTATCGCGGCGAGCGGGTTTCGGTCGTTTCGACCGGGATCGGCGCCGACAACGTCGAGATCGTCGTAGCAGAGATCCTGGCGATCACGGAACGTCCGACCTTCATCCGGGTCGGGTCGTGCGGTGCGCTCCAACCGGAGATCGCCGTTGGCGACCTGATCATCTCGTCCGGCTCGGTCCGGCTCGAGGCGACGACAAGCTTCTTCGTCCACGATGGGTACCCCGCGGTCGCCGACTATGAGGCGGTGGCGGCGCTCGTCGAGGCAGCGGCGAAGCTTGGGCACCGGGCGCACGTCGGGATAACGGCCACGGCTCCCGGATTCTTCGGCGCGCAAGGACGTCCGATACCCCGGCTGCCCATCCGCTACCCTGACCTCGCTGAGGAGTTGGCGCGCCAGCGCGTCCTCAACTTCGAGATGGAGGCATCGGCACTACTGGTCCTGGCCGGATTGGCTGGCTGTCGGGCGGGCGTCGTATGCGCGGTCTACGCGCATCGGCCCTCGGGCGACTTTGCAGTCGGTGAAGCCAGGAGCCGCGCAGAGGCGGCCTGCGTCGAGACCGGGCTCGAAGGACTCCGGATTCTCGCCGCGATGGAGCGTCAAAAGCGCAGTGTGGGGACGGACCGCTGGCGGCCCTCCCTCTGGACAGGAACGTAGGGGGCGGATGCGGAGCAAGCGCTTCGCAACGCCGAGGATTTCGAGGAGAGGAGACCCGGAATGGCCGAGGCCTATTGCGTCAAGGATAAGAAGAAGGTCGAAGTCGTCGCCCCACAGAAGATCACGATGAAGAACGGCAAGCCGGCGATCTCGGGCACCTGCCCGATCTGCGGCGGCAAGGTCTTCAAGATCGGCGGCTGATCGCCCAGCGCTACGCACAGAAGACCCCCGCCGAACGCCGGCGGGGGTCTTCTTCTGCTTTGATAGAGTGAGCCACGCCGTCGTCCATCAGCGCGAGGAAATCCACTGATTCATCGACCAGTTCTGGCCCTCGACCTCGGTGGAACCCAGGTTCGGGCGGCGGCGATCCTGGCTGACGGCAGCCGGATCGCTCGCCGTGCCACGACCACACCGACTGCGCTCGGTGCCGACGCGGTCGTCCGAGCCTGCATCGAGACCCTCAACGCGGCGCGGGCCGACACGCCCGCCGAGATCCGTTCGAGCCTGGCCGGGATCGGCATCTCGTCGCCGGGCCCGGTCAACCAGTGGACGGGCGTGATCGTCAGTCCGCCCAACCTGGGTCAGGACTTTCACGACATCCCGCTTGCGACCGAGCTCGAGGCGGCGCTCGGTTTGCCGGCTTACCTCGAACGGGATACGAACGTGGCCGCGCTCGGTGAGCACGCGTTCGGGGCGGCCCGCAACGTCGAGGACTTCCTGTACCTGACGGTATCGACCGGGGTTGGCGGGGCGATCATGACCGCCGGCCGGCTCCTCCACGGCCCGGACGGTACGGCCGGCGAGCTGGGCCACATCTCCGTCGAGCTCGACGGCCCCCTGTGCGGCTGCGGCGGGACGGGCCACCTCGAGGCCATTTCTGCCGGTGTGGCCCTTGCCCGGGACGCCCGGGCCGCGCTGGCCCGCGGTGACTCGCCGTTTCTCGCGGCCCGCGCCGCCGCCAGTCCCCAAGGACCGGCAGCCCTCGATGCGCGGGACGTGGCCGAGGGAGAGGACGCCGGCGATCTTGCCTGTGCAGCACTGATGGCCCATGCTCGGCACGCCTTTGCGATGGCCTGTGCCGGTTTCGTCAATGCCTTCAACCCCGACCTGATCGTGGTCGGCGGCTCGATTGCCGAACACCAGGGCGATCGGCTCCTGGAACCCGCTCGCGCGGAGATCCGGCGCGGCGCATTCCCCACGCCCGGCAGCCGCGTCCGGGTTGTCCCCGCCCAGCTCGGACCGGACGTCAGCCTGGCCGGTGCCCAGCCGCTCGTGAGTGGCCGTCTCGACGACGAACGCTGGCGGGCCGGCCGGGCCCGGCTTGGGGCGACCGAATTCCCTGGCCGGCCGTGACGGCGCCGTCGTCGTACGATGGACCCACGGGCCGAACGTCCCACGTTCCGATGACCGATGGCGCTGGTTGGCGGGTCGGCTCGGGCTGGACACTCCAATTGTTCAACAGTCAACTCGGCGCGGGGCATGCCCGCGGCCTGCGCTCTCCAGGAGGTACCGCACGATGACCGTTCGAGTCGGGATCAATGGCTTCGGCCGAATCGGTCGTCAGTCGCTCAAGGCGCTGATCGAACGCGCCCCGGATGTCGAAGTAGTGGCCGTCAACGACCTGGTCGATACCGCCCTGAACGCCCTCCTCTTCAAGCACGACTCCACCTACGGCGCATACCCCGGGACAGTCGACCACACCGATGACGCCCTGATCATCGACGGGCGCGAGATCAAGGTGCTCAAGGAGCGTGACCCGGCCGCACTGCCATGGGCCGCCCTGGGCGTGGACGTCGTCCTCGAATCGACCGGGATCTTCACCGACGCGACGAAGGCTCGCGCCCACATCACGGCCGGCGCCCGCAAGGTGCTCATCAGCGCCCCGGCCAAGAACGAGGACATCACGATCGTCCTCGGCGTGAACGAGCAGCTCTACGATCCGGCCAAGCACGACATCATCAGCAACGCGAGCTGCACGACGAACTGCCTTGCTCCGGCGGTCAAGGTCGTCCATGACAACTGGACGATCGAGCGCGGCCTGATGAACACGATCCACTCGTACACCAACGACCAGCGCATCCTCGACGTGGCCCACAAGGATCCACGCCGGGCTCGGGCGGCCGGGCTCAACATCATCCCGACGACGACCGGAGCGGCCAAGGCGCTGGCCCTCGTCATCCCCGATCTCAAGGGCAAGTTCGACGGCTTCAGCCTGCGCGTCCCGACACCCACCGTCAGCGTCGTCGATTTCACGGCCGTCCTCGCCCGGCCAACGACCGTCGAGGAGATCAACGCCGCATTCCGGGAGGCCGCCTCAGGGCCGCTCAAGGGGATCCTCGGGGTCTCCGACGAGCCGCTCGTGTCGACCGACTTCCGGGGTGACGCGCGCTCGTCGATCATCGATGCCGCCTCGACCATGGTGATCGGCGGGACGCTGGTCAAGGTGATCGCCTGGTACGACAACGAGTGGGGCTACAGCTGCCGGGTCGCGGATCTCATCCGCTTCGTCGCTGAGCGCCTGCCCGTCAGCGTCGCCTGACGGGGCGCCGCAGACATGGACAAGCTGACGATCCGGGACTTCGACGCGAGCGGCAAGCGCGTCTTCGTCCGTGTTGATTTCAATGTGCCACTGCAGGACGGCAAGGTCACCGACGACTCGCGAATCCGGGCCGCCGTGCCGACGATCCGGGCGCTGCTCGCCGACGGGGCCCGGGTCATCCTGGCCAGTCACCTCGGGCGACCGGACGGCAAGGTCCAGGATGGCCTCCGCCTCCGCCCGGTCGCGGAGCGCCTCAGCCAGCTCCTGCGGATGAGCGTGCCGTGCACCGGTGACGCACTGGGCATCGGAACCGAGGATGCGATTCGCCGGTTGCGGCCGGGCGAGGCGCTCCTCCTCGAGAACCTGCGCTTCCACGCCGAGGAGGAGGCCAACGACCCGGGCTTTGCCCAGGCCCTGGCCTCGTATGCGGACGTCTACGTCAACGACGCGTTCGGGACGGCCCATCGCGCCCACGCCTCGACCGTCGGGATCACGAACTTCCTGCCGGCCTATGCCGGCCTCCTGATGGAGGCCGAGATCAAGGCGCTCTCGAATCTGCTCGAGGATCCCGCCCGGCCGTTCTTCGCGGTCATCGGCGGGGCGAAGGTGTCGGGCAAGATCCCGGTCCTGGAACACCTGATGGACCGGGTCGATGGTTTCATCATCGGCGGGGGGATGGCCAACACGTTCCTGCTCGCCCAGGGCAAGAGCGTCGGCAAGAGCCTGGCTGAGCCGGATCGGGTCGAAGAGGCCCGCCGGATCCTGGCCGCGGCCGACGGCAAGGGCGTCCGGATCGTCCTGCCCGTCGACGTCATCGTGGCCAAGGAAGTCACCCAGGGCACCGAATACAAGACGCTGCCGGCCGACAAGATCCCCGCGTCGTGGCACATTGTCGATGTCGGCCGTCAAACGCTGGCCTTGATGGAGGAGGCCCTCGAACCGGCCCGGACCGTCTTCTGGAACGGGCCGTTGGGCGTCTTCGAGATCCCCTCGTTCGCCCACGGGACCAATGCGATCGCGCTCTATCTTGCCGGCCGCGCAGATGCCGGCACCACGGTGGTCGTCGGCGGCGGCGACTCGGTCGCGGCAGTCACCCAGCAGGGCCTGGCCGCGCGGATGACCCACATCTCGACCGGCGGCGGGGCCTCGCTGGAATTCCTCGAGGGTCGCGAGCTGCCCGGGATCGCCGTCCTTCTTGACCGGCCAGCCACGCCGGAAATCGCCTCGGTCGTGAGCGCGGAGGCACACCGATGAGCAGCCAGATTGTCGACATCGGTGCCCGCCAGATCCTGGACTCGAGAGGCAACCCCACGATCGAGGTCGATGTGGTCCTCGACGACGGCGCGCTCGGACGCGCCGCCGTGCCATCGGGCGCCTCGACCGGGGCGAACGAAGCGGTCGAGCTGCGCGACGGTGACAAGACCCGCTTCGGTGGCAAGGGCGTCCTGAAGGCGGTTGCCAACGTCAATGACACGATTGCCCCGCACCTGATCGGCCGTGATGCCGAAGACCAGGCCGCGATCGACGCCACCCTGATCGAGCTCGACGGGACCCCCAACAAGGCCAAGCTCGGTGCGAATGCGATCCTCGGCGTCTCGCTTGCCTGCGCCCATGCAGTTGCCGCGTCGTACGGACTGCCGCTCTACCGCTACCTCGGCGGCGTCGGCGCGCGGATCCTGCCCGTCCCCCAATTCAACATCCTCAATGGCGGCAAGCACGCCCAGGATTCGACCGACTTCCAGGAATTCATGGTGATGCCGGTTGGCGTCGAATCGTTCTCGGCCGCGCTGCGCGCCGGTGCCGAGATCTTCGCGGCGCTGCGCGGGATTCTGCACGACGAGGGCCACGCCACCGGGCAGGGCGATGAAGGTGGCTTCGCCCCGTCGTTGCCCTCCAACGAGGCGGCTGTCGAGCTGATCCTGCGGGCGATCGAGAAGGCCGGCTATCGGCCGGGCGAGGAGGTTGGGATCGCGCTCGACCCGGCCACCAGCTCAATCCTCGTCGAGGGGACGGGCGTGGAAGGGACGACCGGTCAATACCGCCTTGCCCGTGAGGGCCGGACCCTCGATTCGGGCGAGATGATTGACCTGTGGGAACGCTGGATCGCGAAATACCCGATCGTGTCGCTCGAGGACGGGCTGGCCGAGGACGACTGGGCGGGCTGGCGCGAGCTGTCGGCGCGCCTGGGCTCCAAGGTCCAGATCGTCGGCGACGACATCCTGGTGACGAATCCGCGCTTCATCGAGCGTGGGATCGCTGAGCGGGCAATGAACTCCGTCCTGATCAAGCTCAACCAGATCGGCACGTTGTCCGAGACGATCGACGCGGTCGACCTCGCCCGGCGCGCCGGCTGGACGTCGGTCGTGAGCCATCGCTCGGGCGAGACCGAGGACACCACGATCGCCGACTT
The DNA here is from genome assembly GCA_017881915.1 of Chloroflexota bacterium. Classification (GTDB taxonomy): domain Bacteria; phylum Chloroflexota; class Limnocylindria; order Limnocylindrales; family CSP1-4; genus Palsa-1033. Next base: position 26,486 of record JADGQK010000009.1, read on the forward strand.
CGTGGTGGCGATGGGCACGGGCCAGATCAAGACCGGCGCGCCGTCGCGCTCCGAGCGGGTGGCCAAGTACAACCGCCTCCTGCGGATCGAAGGCGAGCTCGGCGACGGAGGTCGCTACCTGGGCCGGGCCGCGTTGTCGAGCTCGCATTGACCCGGTTCGTCGATCGGGGGGCGATCACGGCGGCCTACGTCGGGATCGGGATGGCGGTCACGATCGGGGTGAGCTTCCTGCTCGTGATTCCGATTGAGCCGATCTATTGGCTGCTGACCCCGCTGGCCGGCCTGATGATTGGCTACTACGCGAACCAGCGTTCGAACCGTACCCGGGGTGCCTGGCGCCGGGTGATCGCCAACGGCTTGTTTGCCGGGATCATCACCGGCCTGACCCTGGCTGGCCTGCTGCTCGCCGTGAAGCTGCTCTTCTTCACGGCCGATTCGGGCTATCGCGATGCCGGCCTGGGCGGTCCGATCAGCTGTTCGTCAGGTGCCGACTGCGTCTACCGTCGCTACCTCGATGCGGGCAGGGGCGCTCAGCTGGCAGCCGTCGGAGTGACCGATGCCAGCTCGTTCTCGCGCTTCTACTGGAATCAGCAATTGACGACCGCCGGCCTCCTGCTCGGGATCACGACGGTGACCGGCCTGCTCGGCGGCCTGGCCTTTGCGATCACCCGGCCACCCGACGGGCGCGCCATCGCGCCCGGTCAGTCGATCGCGTAGCCCGCGAGCAAACGCAGGAGCATCGCGGGCGTGACGCTGGGTGAGACCCGCAGGCGAGGCACGACGAAGCGGGTCGCCCAGGTCTCGAGGACGCCCTCGTGGGTCGTCACGGCCATGCCCAGGTCAGCGGCCTGGACGGCGCCAACGGCCTCGAGGCTCCACTCACCGGCGGGGTAGGCGAACGTGGTCGCTGCCCGGCCGGTGATCTGCCGGATCACCCGGGCCGCCGCCCCGATGTCGTGGGTCAGCGCGGGTCCGTGGAGCGCGGCAACGTCATGGTGGTCCATCGTGTGATCGGCAATCTCCATCCCCGCGTTGGCCAGCGCCCGCAGGTCGGTCGCGCTGAGGTACGGTGCCTGATGGATCCGGCCCATGACCACGAAATAGGTCGCAACGAAGCCGAAGCGGCGCAGGATCGGCAGCGCATTGGTCAGCCCGTCCCGGTGACCGTCGTCGATCGTGATCACGAACGTGCGCGGCGGCGGCCGCCGGCCGGTCGCGAGGTCGACCTGCAGCGAGGCCAGCGTGATCGTGTGCCAGCCCGCGGCGGCGAGCACGCCGAGCTGCTGGGCGAAGACCGCCGGATCGATCACCAGGCCGGGCAGCGCCGGCCCCGCATTGGCGAGCCCGACGATCCGGTGATACATGAGGATCGGGACGCGGAGGGTGAACGACGGGTCGGGTGTGGTCCTCGCTGCAGGCGGCCAACTCGCGCCCATGATCCGCTCCGGAGGACTGCTTGGCCGGATGCCCGGATCGTCGCCACGGTTCGGCCACGTGGTCGGCCAGGGGGACGACGCCGGGCTCCGCGTGGCGCCTCCGGCTGTCGGGCCGCCCGGCGCCAGATCGGAGGGGCCGGCTGTTGGCGCAGGCAGCAGGTGCGCCGGGCCAGCAGCGATCGGTGCTGACCTCGCGCAGCCGGCGAGAAGCACCGCGATCAGGATCATCGGGGTCGCCCAGTGCAAGGCGGCAGCCCACACGGGGAGCTCAACCGGTCGCTCCACCAGGCGTTTCAAGATCAACCCCCCCAGGCTCCGGCAGAGTGCGGGCTAACCCTCGGTCTTCTTGGTTGCGCCGGCGGGGGCCTTGGGCGCCGCTGCCTTTGCCGCCGGTTTGGCAGTGGCCTTCGCAGCTGTCCTGGCCGGGCTCTTGGCGGCTGTCCTGGCTGCCGGGGTTGCCTTGCCTGCGGTCTTGGCGGCCACCTTCTTCGTCGTCGCGCGGGCCGGTTTGGCAGAGGAGGTCGCGGCCTTTGATTCCGTCCTGGCAGCGGCGGCCGCGGCGTTGGCGGCTGCCTCGGCCCGGGCGGTCTTGCTCAGGGCGGCCCGAGCCTTGCCCGCGGCTGTCTGGGCGCCCTTCGCCTTGTCCGCCTTGGCCAGCGCGATGCGGGCCTTGGCGGCCTTGACGGCGGCGGCCTTACCGGTGGTCTTGGTCAGCTTCGCGGCCGTCTGGACCTGGGCGCCACCGAGGGCGGCGTTGACCTTGCGGGTCAGCCGGGACTTGCGGCGGGCGGCGGCGTTCGCGTGGATCGCGCCGGCCTTGGCGGCTCGATCGAGCGCGCTCAAGGCGTCCTTGAGGGCCTCGACCGCGTCACCAGCCTGGCCGCCGGTGGCGACCCTGACGGCTTTGGACACGAGCGTCTTGGCGGCGCTGCGGCGGGGCTGGTTGACCTCGGCACGGCGCTCGGCCGTGCGCACGCGCTTGAGCGCGGAGGGAGTTCGGGCACCGGTCCAGCCTCGGGGCTTCCTGGCCAAGTTCAAAACCTCATGAATGCGGAAGGCGGACCGCCGGGCACGCCGAAGGCACAGCCCAGCAGGGGAGGACGAATGGTACCAGAAAGCTCGCTTGAGCGGCCGGGCAGGCGGGCAGCTCAGTGGTTGGTCAACGCGCCCCCGAGCGGGCCGGCCGATGTCACACTTGACCCAATGATCCCGATTCTTGGCGGTCTCGGTGCCGCCCTCCTCTTCACTGTGTCCGTCCTCGCTTCCGCCCGGGCCAGCCGGCTGATCGGCGCACCTGCCACCGTGGCCTGGGCGATGACCATCGGCCTCGTCGTCACGCTGCCGGTGGCGTTCGTAACGGCGCCGTCGCCGGACTTCGGGCGGGGCGCCTGGGCCTGGTTCCTGGCCGCCGGGCTGGGCAACGTGATCGGCCTCCTCCTGACCTATGCCGCGTATCGAGTTGGGGCGGTCGCCGTGATCGTGACGATCGCCTCGACCGAGGGTGCGATCGCAGCCGTCCTTGCAGTCCTCGCCGGGGAGGCACTGGCACCCGGCGCCGGCCTCGTCCTGGCGGTGATCGCGGTCGGCGTCGCGGTCACGGCGACCGGCTCCGGGGCGGGCGCGGAGGGGCATCCAATCGCGCCCGAGCAGGCGCTCCGGGCAGTCCTCCTGGCGACGGGATCGGCCGCCTCGTTCGGAATCGGCCTGTACTCCTCGGGCAGGCTCAGCACGTTGCTACCGGTCCCGTGGGCGATCCTTGCCCCCCGGGCGATCGGCTTCCTGCTCGTGGCCCTGCCGCTGGCCACCCTCGGCCGGATCCGGATCAGCCGGGCGGCCGCGCCGTACGTGGTCGCGGTGGGGCTGGCCGAAGTGATCGGCTACATCTCTTACACGCTGGGCGCCCGCGAGGCGATCGCGATCACGGCGGTCCTGGCGACTCTCTTCGCCCCGCTCTCGGCTGTCGCGGCCTGGCTCCTCTTCCGCGAGCGCCTGGCGACCCGCCAGGTCGCCGGGATCGGCCTGGTCGTCCTTGGCGTGGCGATCCTCGGCGTCGTCCAGGCCTGAGCTCGCTGCTACACTCGGGAACCCCATGCCGATCCCCCAGGAGCGCCTGCGCAACTTCTCGATCATCGCCCACATCGATCATGGCAAGTCCACGCTCGCCGATCGCCTCCTCGAGACGACCCACACGATCGAAGCCCGGCTGATGACCAGCCAGGTCCTCGACTCGATGGACCTCGAGCGTGAGAAGGGGATCACGATCAAGGCCCGGGCCGTCCGCCTCGACTACCTGGCCCGCGATGGTTTGACCTACGGCCTGAACCTGATCGACACGCCCGGCCACGTCGATTTCTCGTACGAGGTCAGCCGTTCCCTGCAGGCCTGCGAAGGCGCGATCCTGGTCGTGGACGCCGCCCAGGGAATCGAGGCCCAGACCCTGGCCAACGTCCACCTTGCCCTGCGCGAGGGGCTGACGATCATCCCGGTGGTCAACAAGATCGACCTGCCCAGCGCCCAGCCGGACGCGGTGATCGAGGAGCTCGAGAATGTCCTGGCGATCCCGCGCGAGGAGGTGCTTCTGGCCTCGGCCAAGGAGGGTATCGGGATCGACGCGATCCTCGAGGCGATCGTCGCGCGCATCCCGTCCCCCAAGGGCGACCCGCACGGACCGCTCCAGGGCCTCATCTTCGACTCGCACTACGATGCCTACAAGGGAGTCGTGGTCTACGTCCGCCTCGCCTCGGGCACGCTCCACGCCCACGACACGATCCGGTTGATGGCCTCCGGCGTGGAGTCCGACCTGCTCGAGCTGGGCGTCTTCCGGCCACAGCTTGTGCCCGTCCAGGCGCTCACGGCGGGCGAGGTGGGCTACGTTGCGACGGGCCTGAAGAGCGTTCGGGATGCGCAGGTCGGGGACACGCTGACGAACGCGAAGGCGCCGGCGACGATCCCGCTACCCGGCTACAAAGAGGCGAAGAGCCTCGTCTTTGCCGGGATCTATCCGCTGAGCGGGGACGATTACCCGCTCCTGCGCGATGCGATCGAGCGACTTCACCTGAACGATGGGAGCTTCACCTACCAGCCCGAGAGCTCGGTCGCCCTGGGTTTCGGATTCCGCTGCGGCTTCCTCGGCCTGCTCCACATGGAGATCGTCCAGGAGCGCCTCGAGCGCGAGTTCTCACTCGACCTGATCGCATCGGCCCCATCGGTCCAGTACCGGGTCGTCCTGATCGGGAACCGGGGGACGCTCAGCGTGGACAACCCCGCCTTCTTCCCGAATGCCGGTGAGATCGAGGCGATCGAGGAGCCCTGGGTGAGCCTGGCCGTGATCACGCCGGCGACCTACATCGGCCCGTTGCTCGAGCTCTCGACCAGCCGGCGCGGGACATTCATTGGTCTGGAATACCTCGATCCGTCGCGGGTCCTGATTCGTTTCGAGCTGCCCCTGGCCGAGCTGATCATCGACTACTTCGACCAGCTCAAGAGCCGCAGCCAGGGGTATGCCTCGATGGACTACGAGGAGATCGGCTACCGCCCCGCGAACCTGGTCAAGCTCGACATCATGGTGGCCGGCGAGCCCGTCGATGCGCTCAGCCTGATCGTCCATCGCGACCGGGCGGCGTCGACCGGGCGGCAGCTGACCGAGCGGCTCAAGGCGCTGATCCCGCGCCAGATGTTCGAGGTGCCGATCCAGGCTGCGATCGGCAGTAACGTGGTAGCTCGTGAAACCGTCAGAGCCATGCGCAAGAACGTCCTCGCCAAGTGCTACGGTGGCGACATCAGCCGCAAGAAGAAGCTGCTGGAGAAGCAGAAGGAGGGGAAGCAGCGGATGAAGCGGGTTGGGTCCGTCGAGATCCCCCAGGAGGCCTTCCTGGCCGTCCTTCGAATGGACGACGGCGCAGCGCGCTGACGGCGACCATGGAAGAGCTGATTCGACCGTTCGGCCTGCTCATCGCCCTGGCGTTCACGTTGCTGCTCGTCGTGCTTCGCTTCCAGGCCGCCCTGTTCGGGGTGGCCGAGTACGCGGATGTCGGACCGGACGGCCAGCCGACCCGCCTGCGCCGGCGCCTGAGCTGGTACCTGATCGGATTCGTGATCGTCCTGGCCATCTTCGTCGTCGACCCGAATGTCGCAACGGACCTGTACGTGGGCCTGGGCGACCGCCCCCGCGCGGTCGCCTTCGGGATTGCCTTCGGGGTGGGCGGCACGGCCCTGGCGATGGGCGTGGCCTGGCTGCGCTACCGCCACCTGCGCCTGCCGCCGGTCGGCTCCTACCCGGTCGCCCTGTTGAACGCGCTGGGCACGGCGTTCATCGATGAGGCCACGTTCCGCGGCGCGGTCCTGGGCTTCCTCGTCCTGGTCGGATTGAATGGTTGGCTGGCGATCGTGATCCAGGCCCTCGTCTACGGTCTCGCCACGCGCCTCGGGGCACCCGGCCGCGATCGTTCGATCTTCGTCCTGGCCCTGCTCCTCGCCGTGGCGACCGGCTGGGCGACGATCCAGACGGGCGGGATCGGGGCGGCCTTCATCGGCCATGCGATCGCCCGATTCGCGATGTTCCTGGCCACCGGCCATGCTGGCCAGCCCCTGCCCGCAGGTCGCGAGGTCGAGGAGATCGAGAAGCGCCGCCGGCCGCCCGACGGCTGGAGCATCGTCGGCGTCGTCCGGGACACAATCGGCCGCGACCGATGAGCACGGCTGAAGGGTTGCCGCTGCCCGAGCCCGCGTTGGGGCTGTACGTTCACCTGCCGTTCTGCGTGTCGATTTGCCCGTATTGCGACTTCGTCGTCTACGCCGGGGCGGACGCCCGCGGCCCACGCAATCGGATCGACCTCCTCGTCGACGCTCTGATCGTCGAGATCGGGCTGCGAGCGGAAGCTGGCGGGGCCGACCCAGCAGGCCGGCCGCTGAGCACGATCTACCTCGGTGGGGGCACGCCGTCGCTCCTGCCGGCGGCCGCCCTGCTTCGGATCCTCGGCGCGATTCGGGCGGCCTTCGGGATCGCCCCAGGCGCGGAGATCACGCTCGAGGCGAATCCCGGACCGGACGAGCGTGGCGATCCGGGCGCCCAGGCCGAGGCCGGGATCACCCGGATCAGCTTCGGGGCGCAGTCGTTTGCTCCGGCTGAGCTGAAACGGCTCGGTCGCCGCCATTCCCCGGCCGACATCGGACTGGCCCTCAGTGCGGCACGGGACGCGGGCATCCCGTCGATCAACCTGGACCTGCTCTACGACGTACCCGGCCAGACCCTGGGCAGCTGGGCCGACAGCCTTGATCGGGCGATCGCGCTCGGCCCGGAGCACCTCTCGCTGTACGCCCTGACCCTCGACGATCCCGAGGCGGAGGGCCTGACCGGTCCCGGCGGCGATCATCTCCCGCCGACGGCCGGCGCCCGCCGCTGGCGGGAGCGGGCGCAGCCGGAACAGGACGACGACCGGGCCGCAGCGATGTACCACCTCGCGGCCCACCGCCTGCGCGAGGCCGGCTTCCACGGCTACGAGCTCGCCAATTGGGCGCTGCCCGGCCACGAGTCGCGGCACAACCTCGGGTACTGGGAGCGTCGCTCGATCGAGGCGGTTGGCCCGGGAGCCCACGCGTTCGACGGCCAGGTCCGGCGCTGGAATGCGGCTCGCCTCGACGGTTATGTCGCGGCCCTGCTGCCCGGCAGCGGTGGCCCGCCCAGCCTCCCGCCCGGGGGCGAGGAGATCCTGGACGCCGCCTCGGCCAGTGCCGAAAGCCTGATCCTGGGGCTCCGGCTGGATCGCGGGGTCCCGCTCACGACGCTCCTCGAGCCGCAGTTCATGGACGCCTTCGATTGGGCGGTGGCGGCCGGATTGCTCGAGGAGACCGACGATGCCCGGGTCCGCCTGACGACGCGCGGCCGGCTCCTCTCCAACGAGCTCTTTGCCCGCCTGATCTGAGGGGCCCCGGGCACGCTCGTGCCGGCCGGTCCGACACTCTGGCCGGCCGGGTCGTTGACACTCGGCTGGAACGGCTGGTACGATGCGGGCAGCAAGTTAGCACTCTGGCATGGAGAGTGCTAACCGGAAGGAGCAAGCGCACCGTGGCGCGAAGAACGCGACCCACCAGCGGCCCGCTGGATGCCCGAGCCAGGGCGATCCTGCAGGCCGTCATCGATGACTACGTGACGACCGCGAGTCCGGTCGGTTCCCACACGCTCGTCGAGCGTTACAGCCTGGGCGTGAGCAGCGCAACCGTGCGCGGGATCCTGGCCGACCTCGAGAGCGCCGGGTTGCTGACCCATCCCCACACGTCTTCCGGCCGCGTCCCGACCGACGCCGGCTACCGGAGCTACGTCGAATCGATCGTCGACCTCGGCGCGCCGCCGCCGCCGGTTGAGCAGCTGATGATCCGCCACCAATTCGGCCAGGTGGAGTTCGCCAGCGAGCAGTGGTTCCGCCTCGCAGCCACGACCCTTGCCTCGATGACCCGCTCGGCCGGCCTCGCCACCGCAGCCAAACCGGTGGCCGCCCGGGTCCGCCGGATCGACCTGGTCGCGATCCAGGATCGGCTCGCCAGCCTGATCCTGGTCCTCCGCGAAGGCACGATCAAGCAGGGCCTGATCGCCCTCGACCTGCCGGTGACCCAGGCCGACCTGACCCGCGTGGCCAACCTGCTCAACGACCGCCTGGCCGAACTGACCGCGTCCGATATCGTGGCCATCCTGCCCCAGCTGGAGCAGGCGCTGGGCGGTGACGACGAGACTCGCAACCTGACCCGCAAGATCGCCGAGCGGATCATCCGGACGGTCGCCGAGTTCGACGCCGTGCGCGTCGAGGAGGTCTATAGCGACGGCCTGCTCAACGTGATGGAGGCGCCCGAGTTCGCCCAGAGCGAGAAGCTTCGGCGGGTCTTCACGGCACTGGAGAACCGGGCCTACCTCGCCGACCTGATTGCAGTCGTGACCGACAGCGGCCGGATCCACGTGTTCATCGGGCGCGAGAACGCGCCTGTCGAGATGGGCGAAGTCTCGCTTGTCCTCGCACCGTACGGCCAGCCCGGCCGGGCCGTCGGCGTCGTCGGCGTCCTCGGCCCGACGCGAATGGCCTACGCCCAGGCGATCGGCACCGTGGGCTTCATCTCCGGGTTGATGAATGAGCTCGTCGACCATCTCTACGCCTGAGCCAACAACACGCCAGAGATCAACCCATGAAACCTGACCGTAGCCGGACCCGCTCCGAAGAACGCGTCGAGGAGCTCGATATCTCCCCGACCAGGCTGCTCGCCGACATCGAGGTCCTCCAGGCCGAACGCGACGCGGCGCAGGCCCAGGCGGCCGACTACCTGCTGGCGCTTCAACGCGAGCGAGCCGAGTTCCAGAACTTCAGGCGCCGGACAGCCGAGGAGCGCGAACGCGAGGCCGGCCTGGCCAGCGACATGCTCATCTTCAAGGTCCTCGTCCTCGCCGACGACTTCGACCGGGCCATCGAGTCGCGGCCGACCAGCGCCGAAAGCGCGAGCTGGGCGGAAGGCGTGGCAGCGATCGATCGCAAGCTGCGGGCGCTGCTCGAGAGCGAAGGCGTGCGGCCGATCGAGGTGACCCCCGGCGCGCCCTTCGACCCCCGCGAGCACGAGGCGCTCATCAACCTCCCCGGCAGCGACTTTCCGGAAGGCGTGGTCGTGGCCGAGCTCCAGCGCGGCTACCGCATCCGTGATCGGATCCTGCGACCCGCCCGGGTCGCCATCGCAGCTGGTCCCGAGGCCAGCGATCCGGCCCTGCCGATTAACTGACATCCAACCCCGAACACCGGATCAATTCAAGGAGAACCATCACCAATGGGCAAGATCATCGGGATCGACCTGGGAACCACGAACTCCGTTGTGGCCGTCATGGAGGGCGGCGAGCCGACCGTGATCGCTTCGGCCGAGGGCGGCCGGACCGTTCCCTCGGTCGTTGCCTTCACCAAGACTGGCGAGCGCCTCGTTGGCCAGCTGGCCAAGCGCCAGGCCGTCACCAACCCGACCAACACGATCTACTCGATCAAGCGCTTCATGGGCCGTCGTTTTGACGATCCCGAGACGAAGCATTCGGTGGAGCTGGTCCCGTACAAGGTCCAGAAGGACGCCAAGAGCGACGGGCTTGTCGTGGTCGTGGGCGACAAGACGTACACCCCGCCCGAGCTCAGCGCGATGATCCTCCAGAAGCTCAAGGCGGACGCCGAGGCATACCTGGGCGAGAAGATCACCGAGGCGGTGATCACAGTCCCGGCCTACTTCGATGACACCCAGCGCCAAGCGACCAAGGACGCCGGTCGGATCGCCGGCCTCGACGTCAAGCGGATCATCAACGAGCCAACCGCGTCGGCCCTGGCCTACGGCCTGGACAAGAAGCACGACGAGAAGATCGCCGTCTATGACCTGGGCGGTGGCACGTTCGACATCTCGATCCTCGAGCTCGGCGACGGCGTCTTCGAGGTGAAGGCGACGAATGGCGACACCCACCTCGGTGGCGACGACTTCGACCAGCGCGTGATCGAGTGGCTCCTGGCCGAGTTCAAGAAGGACCAGGGGATCGACCTGCGTAAGGACCAGCAGGCCCTCCAGCGCTTGAAGGAAGCCGCCGAGAAGGCGAAAATCGAGCTCAGCTCGACCAGCCAGACCGAGATCAACCTGCCCTACGTCACCGCCGATGCCGGCGGCCCGAAGCACCTCGTGGTCACCCTATCCCGGGCGAAGCTCGAGGATCTCGTCGGCGACCTGATCGACAAGACCCGTGAACCGGTCCAAAAGGCGCTCAAGGACGCCGGCCTGAAGCCGGGCGAGATCGACGAGGTCGTACTTGTCGGCGGGATGACCCGGATGCCCGCGGTGATCGAGGCCGTCAAGGCGATGTTCAACGGCAAGGAGCCGAACCGCGGGGTCAACCCGGACGAGGTCGTGGCCGTTGGCGCGGCAATCCAGGCCGGCGTCCTGGCCGGCGACGTCAAGGACGTCCTGCTCCTCGACGTCACTCCGCTGTCACTGGGCATCGAGACCCTGGGCAGCGTGATGACCCGCCTGATCGAGCGCAACACCACGATCCCGAGCTCGAAATCGCAGACGTTCTCGACCGCCTCGGACAGCCAGAGCCAGGTCGAAATCCACGTCCTCCAGGGCGAGCGCGAATTCGCCCAGGACAACAAGACCCTCGGCCGGTTCATCCTCGACGGGATCCCGCCCGCGCCGCGCGGCGTGCCCCAGGTGGAGGTTACCTTCGACATCGACGCCAACGGCATCCTCGACGTCAAGGCCAAGGACCGGGCGACCGGCAAGGAGCAGCAGGTCCGGATCACCGCATCGTCGATGCTCTCCAAGGATGACGTGGACAAGATGGTCCGCGACGCCCAGGAGCATGCCGACGAGGACCGCAAGCGGCGCGAAGAGGTCGAGGCGAGGAACCAGGCCGAGGCCCTCACGTTCCAGGCCGAGCGGACGATCAAGGACCTCGGTGACAAGGTCTCGGCCGAGGATCGCGCCGACGCCGAGAAGAAGGTCGAGGACCTCCGGACGGCCCTCAAGGGCAGCGATCCGGCGGCAGTCACCGCCGGGGGGACGGCGCTGGCCGAGGTTCTCAACCGGATCTCGACGGCTGCCTACCAGGCGGCCGCGGCAGAAGGCGCCCCGTCCGGGGACGCCCCGGGCTCGAGTGCTTCGGAGCCGTCCGATGAAACGCCCGGCGAAGAGTCCGCCTCGACCGACGCCGGCGAGACGGTCGAGGGCGAGTTCAAGGAGGTCTGAGCCTCGGGGCCGAGTGCCCTGTACTTCGTTCAGTCACGCACGAGCCCGCCGGCTGGCCCGGTGGGCTCGTCGATTCCCCGGGCTGGCCGGCCTGCTCCGGCCCTTGGGCTCAGCGCAGATTCGACCGCCGGTCGAGTCTGCATCAGGTGAATGAGTCCGCCGAGGAACCTGCGAACTGAGTCGATCTTCGGCGTGCGGAGCCGGATCACGACGGCTCCGCCTCGATTCGCGTCGATTCTCGGCATGGGACGCAGGAGCGTGATGAGATTCGGGGCGAGCAGGTCGAACCTATTCGTCCGATGCAGGTCGGACCGGCGGCGATCGGCAGGCTGGAACTGCCGCCGAGGGTCGTCGGTCTCGTTGTCATCCGCTGGCAGTCCGTCGGCCCGGAAGGCATACGGCGAGGGTCCGGCAGCGGCCGGTGATCCGGGGAGCCCCGGCCCGGGTCGCGTCGAGGCTTGGCGGGCGGTACCATTCCGGTCCCGATGACGACCCCCCTGCCCAACGCCGTGCCCGCGGATTCCTCGGACGTCGGGCGAGACGCGACCTCCGGAACGGCGGCGACCGAACGTGCCGGAACGCCCGCGGCCGAACACGCCTCAGAGGGCCCCGAGAGCCTGATCCGGGCACGCGGCCTGACCAAGCGATTCGGCGCCTTCACCGCGGTCGACGCGATCGACTTCGACGTGGCGCCGGGCGAGTCGTTCGGATTCCTCGGGCCGAATGGAGCCGGCAAGACATCGACGATGCGGATGATCGGCTGCGTCTCGCCGATCACCGCCGGCGAGCTCAGCGTGCTCGGCCTCAACCCGGCCAGCGATGGCGCCCGGATCAAGGCCCACATCGGGGTCGTGCCCCAGCAGGACACCCTGGACATGGAGCTGACCGTCCGGGAGAACCTGATCATCTACGGCCGCTACTTCGACCTGAGCCGGCGCGAGGCCGGGCGGAAGGCCGACGAGCTCCTCGAATTCGTGCAGCTCTCGGACCGGGCCCGGGACCAGGTCGAGCCGCTGTCGGGCGGGATGAAGCGACGCCTGACGATTGCCCGGTCGCTCGTCAACGAGCCCGACCTGCTCCTGCTCGACGAGCCGACGACCGGTCTCGATCCGCAGGCGCGCCACCTGCTCTGGGATCGGCTCTATCGGCTCAAGCAGCGCGGCGTCACCCTCGTCCTGACGACGCACTACATGGACGAGGCCGAACAGCTGTGCGACCGCCTCGTGATCATGGACAAGGCCCGGATCGTGGCCGAAGGCTCGCCGCATGAGCTGATCGAGCGCTACTCGAGCCGCGAGGTCCTCGAGCTGCGCTTCCCGGTCGGCATCCTCGAGACGCTCCACGCGGAGCTCGATGGGTTGGCCGACCGGATCGAGCGGCTACCCGACCGGGTGCTCCTGTACACCGATGACGGGGAGGCGGCCGCGGCGGCCGCGCACAGCCGCGGACTGCGACCCGAAACGGTCCTCGTCCGTCGCTCCAGCCTGGAGGACGTCTTCCTGCGCCTGACCGGTCGGACCCTGATCGAATGACCGCGCCCGCCCGGGCGGCGCCCCGGTTGCGCCGACCGCTGGCCGGGGGCGGCCGCCAAGTCTTCGAGTACAAGGCCCTCGTCTATCGCCGCGTCTGGCGAGGTTCGGTCTTCTCGACCTTCCTTTCGCCAGTGCTGTTCCTCGCAGCGATGGGCGTTGGCCTGGGCAGCTTCGTCGATCACGGCAGCGCGATCGCCTCGCTCGGTGGCGTCTCCTACGCCGCGTTCCTGGCCCCCGGCCTGCTGGCGGCGCAGGGGATGCAGACGGCGGCCTCGGAGTCGACCTGGGCAATCATGGGCGGCTTCGTGTGGGACCGGACGTTCCACGGGATGTACGCGACACCCGTGACGGTGGCCGGCATCATCGCCGGCCACCTGGCCTGGGTGACGGCCCGACTGACGCTTGTCGCCACGGCCTTCTTCGTGGTCATGCTCGCCTTCGGGTTCGTCGTCTCGCCCTTCGGCGTCCTGGGGATCGGCGCGTCGGTCCTCACCGGGCTGGCATTCGCGGCGCCGATCACCGCCTTTGCCGCGGGCCAGAAGAACGACCAGGCCTTCAACGTGATCTTCCGCTTCTTCATCACCCCGTTGTTCCTGTTCTCGGGCACGTTCTTCCCGATCGAACAGCTGCCCCTGATCATTCGCCCGATCGCCTGGCTGACGCCCACCTGGCACGGTGTGGCGCTGGCCCGGGGACTGTCGCTGGGCAGTCTCGATCCGATCGGGGCACTCGTCCACCTGGCCGTCCTCGCAGCCTATATCGTGGCCGGCACCGCCTGGGCGCTCATCGCGTTCCGGCGCGCCCTGTCGAAGTAGCCCGATGACCGTCGCCAGCCGGATCCTGCCGGCCCTGCCCTTCGGGCGTCGCGCCGACCGGCTCGTCGAACGCAACGTGATGTCCTACCGGCGGACCTGGCTGGTGCTGGTGTCCGGTTTCTTCGAGCCGCTCTTCTACCTGCTGGGCATCGGCTTCGGGATCGGGGCCCTGGTCGGAACCGTCACCGGACCCGATGGCGGGCCGATCTCCTACGGCGTCTTCGTGGCCCCGGGATTACTCGCTTCGTCGGCGATGAACGGCGCGATCTACGACTCCACGTTCAACATCTTCTTCAAGCTGCGCTATGCGAAGACCTACGACGCGATCCTGGCGACGCCCCTGGGGATCACCGACATTGCCGTTGGCGAGATCACCTGGGCGCTGATCCGGGGGACCCTCTACGCGATCGGCTTCCTGTCGGTGATGCTCGTCCTTGGCCTGGCCCGCTCGCCCTGGGTCATCCTGGCCCTGCCGTCCGCGATGCTGATCGGCTTCGCCTTCGCCGCGGTGGGCATGGCGGCCACGACCTGGGTCCGGAGCTGGACGGACTTCGACTACATCTTCGTGGTGACCCTGCCGCTGTTCCTCTTCTCATCCACGTTCTATCCGCTGAGCGTCTATCCGGAGCCGCTCCGTACGATCGTGTCAGTGACCCCGTTGTCACGCTGCATCGACCTGCTCCGATCGCTGGCGCTGGGGCAGATTGGGCCGGTCCTGCTGATCGACGTCGGCTACCTCGCGGTCATGGGCGGGATCGGCCTGTGGATCGTGTCGCGTCGGCTCGACCGGCTCCTCCTGAAGTAGCCGGCGGTGGTTGATCGGGTCGCCCTGACGGCCCTGGAGACGGAGATCGTCGCCTGCCGGCGCTGCCCGCGGCTGGTCGAGTGGCGCGAGCGGGTCGCCCGGGACAAGGTCGCCCGCTACGCCGACGAGCCCTACTGGGGGCGGCCGCTGCCGGGTTTCGGCGATCCCGCGGCGCGCGTCCTGATCGTCGGCCTCGCCCCGGCCGCCCACGGTGGCAATCGCACCGGCCGGGTGTTCACCGGCGACCGCTCCGGGGACTTCCTGTGGGCGGCCCTCCATGAGACGGGCTTTGCCGACCGGGCCAGCTCGCGCCGGGCAGATGACGGCCTGACCCTCGTCGATGCCTACATTGCTGCCGCAGTGCGCTGCGCCCCTCCGCTCAACCGTCCGACGAACGAGGAGCGCGACAACTGTGCGCCGTTCCTCGTCCGTGAGCTGGCCCTGCTGACCGAGGTCAGGGTGATCGTGCCGCTCGGTGGATTTGGCTGGGACGCCGTCCTGCGGACGCTAGCCGTGCTCGGCCACGAGCGGCCCCGACCGAAGCCGCGCTTCGGGCACGGTGTGGAGGCCACGATCGGGCCCTACCGGCTGATCGCCTCGTTCCACCCCAGCCAGCAGAACACGTTCACGGGCCGGCTCACTGCCCCAATGCTGGCCGACGTGCTGGCGCGAGCCGGCGGACTTGCCGCCGACCGCGATCGGCCTACACTCATTCAACAATGATCTCCATCGTCTGGTTCCTGGTCGGGATCGGCCTCCTCCTGGCTGAGCTCCACAGCGCGGCGTTCTATGCCGTGTTCCTGGGGGCCGGCGCGTTCGCCGCGGGCATCCTTGCCTTCGTCGTGCCCGACAGCGCGATCTGGGTCCAGGCCCTCGTCGCCTGCGCGGTGGCGGCGATCGGCGTCGTCCTGGTCCGGCCGCGCTTCGCCACCCGGTTCATCCACTCTGCCGGAGGGACCGCCTCGCGCGGGGTCCACGGTGGCTTCGTTGGCGAGCACGCCCTGGCGACCGATCCGATCGGCGATGAGCTCCATCCCGGTCACGTTCGCCTCGCCGGGGAGAGCTGGCTGGCCGTTTCCGATGATGGCTCCGAGATCGGGGGAGATTCCTCGGTGATCGTTACCGCTGTTCGGGGAACGACGCTCGTCGTGCGCCCCGCCGGCTGAGCCGGCCAGGACTGGAGTTTGCCCTCACATGGACAGTGCCGCAATCGCCGGGATCGTCGTCCTGATCCTGATCATCCTGATCATCGTCTTCGCGCTCAACCTGCTGCGCTCCGTGGTCAACCTCGTCCAGCAGGGCTCGGTCGGCGTGGTCAAGCGACTCGGCGAGTTTCGCGGGATCCATGACCCGGGGCTCGTCCTGATCATGCCGTTCATCGACGCGATCGTGATGGTCGATATGCGCGAGTTCCCGCGGCCGGGCGATCGCCAGGAAGTGATCACCAAGGACAACGTGGTCGTCGCGGTGAACGCCACGATCTTCACCCAGGTCGTCGACGCCAAGCAGGCCCTGTTCAGCATCGCCAACTTCGATGTCGCGATCGACGCGCTCGCTCGCACCGCCCTGCGCTCGGTGATCGGCACCCTGTCGCTCGACGAGGCCCTGTCCGAGCGCGAGCGGATCAATATCGACGTCCAGCAGCAGATGGAGGCGGTCACCGACAAGTGGGGGATCCGGATCAACCGGATCGAGATCGTCGAGATCACCCCGCCGCCCCAGATCCTGCAGGCGCTTGCCCTCCAGAAGCAGGCCGACCAGGAGAAGCGGGCCAAGATCCTCCAGTCAGAGGGGCTCCAGCAGTCGGCCGTCAACGTCGCCGATGGCAACCGGCAGGCGGCGATCAAGACGGCCGAGGGCGAGCGCCAGTCGGCGATCCTGCGGGCCGAGGGCAATCGGCAGGCCGCCATCCTGGAGGCCGAGGGCCGGGCCCAGGCGATCGCCACCGTCTACACCGCGATCACCACGGCCAACCCGAGTCCAACCCTGGTCGCGATCCTCCAGCTCGATACGCTCTCGAAGTTCGCCACCAGCCCGAACGCGAAGCTGATCATCCCGGTGGAGTCCTCGGCGCTGCTCGGTGCGGCCGCTGCTATTCGCTCGGTCCTCGGCGACGTGCCCACGGACAGCAATCCGCCGGCTGCCTGAGCGAACCGCGGGTGAGGGTGGGTCGATGACCCACCCTCACCCGTCGCGCGGTCACCTCTCGTATCCTTTGCGGTCGAATGGTGACTGAACGCGACTACTACGAGATCCTCGAGATCGACAGAACGGCCGACGACGCCGAGATCAAGCGATCGTTCCGCCGGCTGGCCCAGAGGTGGCATCCGGATGTAAACGCCGATGCCGGTTCCGAGCTGCGCTTCAAGGAGATCAACGAGGCCTACCAGGTCCTGTCCGATCCGACGAAGAAGCAGGCCTACGACATGTTCGGCCGGGCCGGCGTTGACGGCGCAGCCGGCGCCGGCTTTGCCCAGGGCTTCGGCGGCCTGGGCGACATCTTCGATGCGTTCTTCGGCGGCGGGGCCGCCGGTGGGCGGCGGACCGGCCGGGCGAACACCGGCTCGGACCTGCGCTACGACCTCCGGATCACGTTCGCCGAGGCGGTCCTCGGGAGCGACAAGGAGATCGAGTTCCCGGTGCTCGACCGCTGTGCAACCTGTAATGGCACGGGGGCCAAGCCGGGCACGAGCGTCACGACCTGCACCCAGTGCGAGGGCCGCGGCGAGATCCGCAGCGTGCGCCAGACGATGCTCGGCCAGATGGTCAACGTCCAGCCCTGCCCCCGCTGCCACGGCGAGGGCCGAACCGTCGACACACCCTGCGAGACCTGTCGGGGCGAGGGCCGGCTGGAGCGTCGCAAGAAGATTCGCGTCACGGTCCCGGCCGGAATCGATGAAGGCCACCAGATCCGGTTGTCGGGCGAGGGCGAGGTCGGCCCCCACGGCGGCCCGGCCGGCAGCCTCTACGTCGCCGTCCACATCCAGCCCCACAAGACGCTCAAGCGGGAGGGTACCGAGCTGTTCCTCGAGCGCGAGATCTCGATCGCCCAGGCAGCGTTGGGGACGCGGGTGACGATCCCCACGATGGAGGGCGATGAGCAGGTCGAGATCAAGGCCGGCACCCAGCCCGGCGCCGAGATCCGGCTGCGCGGCAAGGGTGTGCCCCATCTTCGTCGAGCCAACGCCCGGGGCGACCTCCATGTCTTCGTCAAAGTGGCCGTGCCGACCCGGCTCAACAAGAAGCAGCGCGAGCTGCTCGAGGCCCTGGCCGCCGCCTCGGGCGAGTCGGTCACCAGCGGCAGCGGGATCCTCGACCGGGTGAAGGACGCCCTTGGTTGACGAAGCCCTGACCGCCGGCGAGGACGATGCCGGCCCTCCCGACGATGAGGGCCTGACCGCCGGCGACACCTGGATCGAGCTGTCGGTCCGGGCCGACCTCGAGGCGGTCGAGGCGGTCAGCGAGATCCTGTCACGGTTCGCCCCGGGCGGAACCAGCGTCGAGCCCGGCTTCGAGCTGATCGACGAGGGCCTCGGCGCGCGAATCGACCCGAACAAGCCGGCGATCGTCCGCGCCTACCTGCCCGGGCGCGACCGGACCGCCGCCCGGCTGGCTGTGCGCCAGGCCCGGGTTGCGCTCGGCCATCTCCAGGCATTCAACCTGCGGCCGATCGGCGAGCTCGAGGTGTCGGTCGTTCACGAAGCCGACTGGGCCCAGGCCTGGAAGGCCCACTTCCCGGTCCTGCGGATCGGCCGCCGGCTCGTCATCCGACCGACCTGGCGGCGTCACCGCCGGCGTCCCGACGACGTGGTCCTCGCCCTGGATCCGGGGATGGCCTTCGGGACGGGCCTCCACCCAACGACCCGCCTGTGCCTGGCCGGCATCGAGCGCTGGGCAGATGAGGGCCGCTTCGCAGCCGCGCGCGTGCTCGATGTTGGCTGCGGGTCGGGGATCCTGATGATCGCCGCCGGCCTGTTCGGGGCCAGCCGGCTCGTCGGGCTTGACACCGATCCGATCGCCGTCGAGGCGAGCATGGCCAACGCCGCCCGGAACCACCTCCAGGTCGAAGTCCGAAGCGGCAGCCTGCCCAGCCGGAGCGGACCGTTCGACCTCGTCGTTGCCAACCTGATTGCCAGCCTGCTGATCGCCCTGGCCGACGACTTGCGGGCCGAGCTGCGGCCGGGCGGCCGGCTACTCGCCTCGGGGATCTTCATCGATCGCGAGGCCGACGTCAGGAGCGCCTTGGTGGCCGCCGGCCTGGGATCACTCGAGCGTACCGTCGAAGGAGACTGGGTTGCGCTCGAGTTCGAGCGCTCATAGGCCGCCGACTACAATCTCGCTCGTGCCCTGGTTCCCGATCCTGCTGGTCAGCCACATCGTCCTGGCGATCACGTTGCTGCTGCCGTCATTGCTCCTGCCGTTCGCACTGCGGACCCGGCGGGCGACTGTCGAGTCGGGCAACCGCCTGGTCCGGTTGCTCCTGCAGATGCAGAGCAGTGGGACGCTGATCATCGGGGTCGGCGTGGCCGTGACCGGCGTCGCGCTGATCGTCGCGCTCGGCTATCGACTGGCCGCCCAGACCTGGCTGTTGGTGGCCCTGGCGATCTACGCCATTGATCTGCTCCTCGCCTTCTTTGTCCAGCGCCCCAACCTCCATCGGCTGATCGGTATCCGGGCGGCGTGGGACGACGAGGTTTGGCGAGCTCGAGCGCGCCGCCAGCGTTATGTGTCCTACGCGATGGCCGGGCTGGTCGCAACGATCGGCTTCCTGATGAGCACGAAGCCGGTGCTCTGGTGACCGGATGAACGACCGCGCCGACGCCGTTTCCAACCGCGCCGCCGATCCTGCCTGCCTCTTCTGCCGGATCGTGGCCGGCGAGATCCCGGCGGCGCGAGTTCACGAGGACGACGTGGTGATCGCGATCCGGGATATCGCTCCGCGCGCCCCGACCCACGTCCTGTTCCTGCCCCGCGAGCACATCGCCTCGGCCGCCGAGTTGACCCCGGCCGACGGTCCGATGCTCGGCCGGCTGTTCGGTGCCGCGGCCGCGTTCGCCCGGGCCGAGGGCCTGACCGACGCCGGCTACCGGATGGTCACGAACGTGGGCGAGTGGGGCGGCCAGACCGTCGGTCATCTGCACGTCCACCTGCTCGGTGGGCGGTCGATGGCCTGGCCGCCGGGATGACCAGGCTCGGCGTCCTCCTCGGCATCGTTCTCCTGCCCGGCGTCCTGGCAGGGTGCGGGATCGCCGCCAACGGGGGCGTTCAGCCGAGCGCGGCGATCACCCCGCAGGTCAGCCTCAGCACGACCCTCCAGGTCTGCCGGAACGGGCTCGTGGCGACGCTCGGCGCGGCTGGTTTCAGCCTGGTCCAGCCCTCGTCGGCCGTGCGGCCCGCCGAGTCGCCGTTGTTGACCGGGGCGCCGCGCACGGTTGGCCAGGTCCTCCTGCCGGGAGATCCGGACCACGGCTTCATCGTGCTGTACGAGTTCCCCGATCCAGCCAGCGCCTATGCCGCCGGCCAGCAGCAGGCAGCCTATCTCGGCGGTGGCGAGGGCCGGGTCCAGTTCGTCCCGGACACGAAGTTCACGCTGCGCCAGGACGGCTCGTGCGTGCTCTTCTACAACTGGTCGCCGTCGGCCTCGACCGATCCACGCTCGCCGGCGATCGAGACTGCCCTCGACACGTTCGGCGTGGGGATCCCGATCCCGCGCTGAGCCTCAGCCCTGGCGGACGGGGATCGGCTCGTCGACGGCGGCCCAGGCGCGGACGCGGTCGCGCTTGACCTTGAACGTGTGGGTCCGGGGGAAGTCGGCCTCGGGCCACAGGCGCCACGAAACGACGCGCTGGTGGGTTGCGAGGGTGGCGTTGGCGGCCCGGACGATGGCGTCGATCTGGGCCCGCACGACCACCGGATCGACGCCCGCGCTGAGCGGGCCGCTGGCGTTGCGGACGGGAATGTCGCCGCCCTGGGGGAGCGCGTGGGACCCTGGAGCGAGCACGATCGCCTCGATCCGGCCGGGCTGCGTCTCGACGACCACGCTGTCGCGAATGCCGGCGACCCGCAGCGCGTTCTCGATGTCCTCGGGATAGACGTTGAGGCCGTTGGGCAGGACGATGATGTCCTTCGTGCGGCCCATCAGGATCAGGTGACCGTCTGAGTCGTGCCGGCCGATATCGCCGGTGCGATACCAGCCGTCCGGCGTGAACGCGGCGGCGGTCGCCTCCGGATCGCGCCAGTAACCCGAGAAGAGGGTCGGCCCGCTGACCTGGATCTCACCATCGTCAGCCAGCCGGACCTGGATCGGCGGGATCGTTCGGCCGACCGTCCCGAGCCCGTGGTCATCCTTGGTCGTGACCGAGGCCATCCCGCACTCGGTCGCGCCGTAGCCCTGCATGACCACGACGCCGAGATCCTCCCAGGCCTGCTGGAGCTGGGGCGGCAGGAACGCCGCCGCACAGACGAGCAGGTTGAGGCTGCCGCCCAGCCGTTGGTGGACCGACCGGAAGATGAGCCGGCGGGCGCGGTAGGGCAGGTGCCGGGCAATCGATCGCAGCCGGTCGAAGGCGGCCGTCCGGCCCGATGCCTCCACCTCGCGCTCGACGGCGCTCCAGAACAGGTCGAGGACCTGGGGCACGACGAGCATCGTCGTCACCCGATGGTCGCGGATCGCCTCGAAGATCACCCGCGGGTTCCGGCTCCGGACGTACAGGATGTCGCCGCCCACGGTCAGCGCGTAGAAGAGCGCGGCGACCTGCTCCATCAGGTGCGAGAGTGGCAGGAGCGAGACGACCCGGTGCTCCTGGGGTGGGATGACGTCGTGGATCGCCCCGATCGTCTCGGCGATGCAATGGTGGGTGAGCATCACGCCCTTGGGATTGCCGGTCGTGCCGCTCGTGAAGATGATCTCGAAGAGGTCCTCCGGCCGGGGCCTGGGCCAGGCGAGCACCTGGGCCTGCCAGTCAGGTGGGAAGACCACCCCCGAGTCGCCCTCGCCGGGTTCGGCCGCCAGGGCCTCGAGCGTCGAGGTGGGGAAGTGCTCGAGGCGCGCATCGCGTGGGTCCGGCGCGTCGCGTCCCGTCCCGATTGCCAGCCGGGAGGCCTCCGCGCGCTCGGCGATCTTCTCGATCGCATCGGGCGCCATGCGCAGGTCGAGGGGCACGACGACCACGCCCGCCCGGATCGCGCCGTAGTAGACGGCGGGCAGTTCGGGCGTTGAGGGTGACCAGGTGAGCAGTCGATCGCCGGGCTGCAGGCCGAGCGAGCGCAGCCGCCAGGCGACGATCCGGGTTCGCCGATCGAGCTCGTGGAAGCTCCAGCGCATCGAGCTGCCGTCGTCCCGGCGCAGGCCAAGGGCGGGCTTGTCGCCATAGCGATTGGCGGCGTCGTCGAGGATGTCGAGCAGGGTCGACCAGCTGGGCACTGCGGAGGTCACGCCGGACAGGGTAGCGCCGGACCGCCATGGTGCGCCTAGACTCGGGTCCATGGAAGCTGCCGCGGCCGCGATCGATCCACGCTGGACGGTGTCAGGGCCGCCGGGTGCCCCGCTCGTCGTCTTCATCCACCCGACCCGGATGAACCGGACCTACTGGACACCCCAGGTTCAGGCTCTCTCGCCATCGAACCGGGTCCTCGCCGTAGACCTGCCGGGGCACGGCCGGCTAGAGCAGGAGCATTTCACCCTGCCCGGAGCGGTGACCCTCGTTCGGGCCGCCATCGATTCCGAACACGCCGCCATGGATTCGGGCGTGCCCACGGTCATCGTCGGGCTGTCGCTCGGTGGTTATGTCGCGATGGCCCTGGCCGCCGAGTCGCCGGGGATTGCCGATGCCCTCGTCCTGGCGGGTTCGACGGCCGAGCCGACCGGCCGCCGGGCCCATTCGTTCCGGGCCCTGGCGCTGGCCTACGACCGGACCCATCGCCAGATGTTTGATCGGCTGACCGACGCATTCATCCGGCGCCGCTATCCGGGTGGGCTGGGCGACCTCCTGGTCAGGTCCGGCTTCGCCTATCGGGGCGGTTCAGAGGCCCTCCGCTCGCTGGCGGGCCAGCCGTTCCTGCCTCGTCTGGCGGCCTACCCGGGCACGGTCGTCCTGGTCAATGGTGGTCGCGATGTGGCCATGCGGCCGGGCGAGCGACGGTTTCTGGGGATCGCGCGACGGGGCCGGCTGGTCACCCTGCCCGGTGCCTATCACCTCTCGAGCCTGGACCGCCCAACGGAGTTCACCGCGGTCATCCGCACAGCGATCGACGAGGCGGTTGCCGCCGCCGACGCACGTCACTCCGAGCTGGGCCGGCCCGAGGTCGGCTGAGCCTCGATCGAGTAGCGGCAGATCCGGCGGCCGGGGCCCTCGCGAAGGCCGGCGACCAGCTGCCTCGCTGCGGGCTCGTCCCTCCGGTTCACCAGCCCGGGTGGTAGTGAGGAAGAACGAGGCACCGCGCGGCCGCTGCATGAGCGGCGCGGCGTCGGGATTTGTGCGTTCGACGCCGCCGGACCGACCAGGAGTGACCCCGATCCGGCTCGATTCCTTCCTTGTCACCGCGTGGGTTGGTATCTCGGAAGCATGTGCCCCCAAGGGCGGGCTGATTGGTTCGGAAACTGGCGAATATTCGCTCCCGTAGTGGTAAATGGGATCCAGGGCCGTTCGAGCCTCGGACAAGCCCCGGTTCGTGCACGAAACGGGTGCGACGGGTCGCCGAGCCGGGCGATTTCTCGGCCCAACACTACGTCCACGAATATTCGCCGGATAGGGCCGCGGACCACTGTGCTCGACCGTGGCGGAACGGCACCCCAAGCGTGGTTGACCGACCGAAGGGGCTCGTCTATGCTCCGCCAGCCGTTCGACGAGCGTGGCACGCACGCCGCCGAAGCCTCCTCGGGCCCCACCGGCCACGAGCCCGACGAGTGCATCGAGACCCTGGCCGTAGGAGGTGATCCGGAAATTGGCAGAAGTCCGCGTGGGTGAGAACGAGACCTTCGAGAGCGCGCTCCGCCGCTTCAACAAGAAGATCCAGCAGAGTGGAATCCTTGCCGAGGCTCGCCGTCGCGAGCATTACGAGAAGCCGAGCGTGAAGCGCAAGCGCAAGGAAGCCAAGCGCAAGAAGGCCGCCCGCACGTCGCAGAGTTAGGTCGTCGCGACCCGACTCCGCACCGGGCGACCCGCCCGAGGTGCCAGCAACCGGTGACGCTCAAGGAACGCCTCCAGGCCGAGACGACCGCCGCGATGCGGTCGGGTGACACGCTGCGCCGCGACACCCTTCGGATGGTCCACAACACGGCCTATAACCTCGAGAAGAAGAGCGGCCAGCCGCTCACCGACGAGGAGATGCTGGCTGTCTTCTCGCGCGAAGTGAAGACCCGCCGGGAGTCGGTCGAGGCCTTCCGCAAGGGCGGCCGCGAGGATCTCGCTTCGAAGGAAGAGGCGGAGATCGCGATCCTCGGCGCCTTCCTGCCCGAACCGCTCAGCGAGGCGGCCCTGGCCGGCCTGATCGAGCAGGCCGTCGGCGCGACCGGAGCGGCGACGCCGCGCGATCTGGGCAAGGTGATGGGCTGGCTCGCGCCGCACACCCGCGGTCGGGCCGATGGCAAGCGGGTCAGCGAGCTCGTCACGGCCCGATTGGCCGGGCAAGGCTGACCCGGAATGAACGGCATGCTGGTCCAGCGACCTGCCCGGGCCACGCCATTCACCCGGCGTGACCTAGTCCGCCTGCTGATTTCGTCGATCCTGCTGATCGTCGCGCTCACGGCCGTCCTGGCTTCGGACATCGTGCCGACCAAGCTCAATGCGACCGTCGGCCAGGTCGCCACGGCCGACATCGTCGCGCCGCGGGCGACCACCTACGTCAGCGAGACGCTCACCCAACAGGCTCGCGACACAGCCAGCCAGGCGGTGGCGCCCCAGTACGACTACACGCCGGCCAAGGGCGACACGGTTGCGCAGGCCGCGACCGTCGTGCTCAACACGGCGATCACCCCGGTCGACGCGGCGTTTTCGGTCGCGCTGACCGACGCGGCCCGCAAGGCTCTCCTGAAGAATGCGATCCCGGGGCTGTCGGACGAGTCGAAGGCGACCCTCCTGGCGATGGTGCCCGACCGCTGGCCGGCCGTCCGCGACGAGGCGCGCCGGCTGCTCGACCAGCTCGAGCGTTCGGAGCTCCGCGACTCCGACCTGGCCTCGACCAAGGCGAACATGGCGGGCCTGGTCCTCGGCGGCCTGCAGGCCTCCGAGCGGCAGCTCGTCGCCGAGCTCATCGCGCCCGTCCTCAGCGCAAACTCGTCCTACAGCGCCGCCCTGACGACCGAGGCCCGCCAGCAGGCCGCTGCGGGGGTGGCCGTGGTCACCGTCGCCCTCAGCCAGGGCCAGACGATCGTGCGCAAGGGTGACCCGATCGGGGCGCTCGAGCTCGAGAAGATCCAGGCGTTCGGGCTGACGGATGCGCGCCTCGACTTCGCCCGGCTGGCCGGCTGGGCGCTCCTGGCGATCCTCATCGTCGGCCTCGTGCTGGCCTGGATCTGGCGCTTTCGGCCGACCCTCTGGCATCGGACCAACGTGCTCCTGCTGATCGGGCTGCTGCTCGTCTTCACCACGCTCGCCCTGAAGCTCACCGCGGGGCGCTCGGTCCTGCCCTTCTTCGTGCCCACCGCCGCGGCCGGCATCCTGATCGCGATCCTGCTCGATGCCAGCGCCGCGGTCATGCTCACGGCCGTGATCGCGGTGATCGGTGGTGCGGTCAACGGCAACTCACTCGAGGTCACCGCCTACATCTTCCTGGGCGGGATGGCGGGCATCGTGGCGGTCCGGCGAGGTGATCGACTGAACGCGTTCGTCCAGGCCGCCGTGGCGATCTTCGTGGTCAACGCCCTGGTCGTGTCGACCTTCTCGCTGCTCGGCGAACGCGACATCACCGGCGTGCTCCAGCTGTACGGCGCATCGGCGGCCTCGGCCACCGGATCGGCCGTCGCGGCGGTCGGCAGCTTCGCCGTGATCGGCAACCTGTTCGGGATCCTGACGGTCTTCCAGCTGCTCGAACTGGCCAATCCCTCCCAGCCACTCCTGCGCCGGCTGCTGATCGAGACGCCAGGCACCTACCATCACTCGATCATGGTCGGCAACCTGGCCGAGCGGGCGGCCGAGGCGATCGGGGCCGACCCGCTGATCACGAGGGTGGCTGCCTACTACCACGATGTCGGCAAGCTGGCCAACCCGCAGGCGTTCATCGAGAACCAGGCGAGCGGCGACAACGTCCACGACGAGCTCGACCCCGACGTGTCGGCCACGATCCTCAAGGAACATGTCGGCGACGGGATCGAGATCGCCTACCGAGCTCACCTGCCCAAGCCGCTCATCGCGTTCATCCCGCAGCACCACGGCACCGCCTTGCTCAGCTACTTCCACGCCAAGGCCCGCGAGGAAGCCGCGGCACCCTACGGCGGCCTCGAGACCGCCGACGGCGAGAAGGCCGCCAATGCGATCGACCAGCGGACGTACCGCCACAACGGCCCCAAGCCGCAGAGTCGCGAGGCGGCCCTGCTGATGCTCGCCGATGGCGTGGAGGCGTCGGTTCGGTCGCTCTCGTCGCGTGATGAACCGGCGATCCGGGCGATGGTCAACCGGATCATCGACGAGCGCCTGAAGGACGGCCAGTTTGACGAGTGCGACCTGACCCTGCGCGACCTCGAACGCATCCGCGAAGCCTTCGTCTCACAGCTCCTCGGGATGTACCACCAGCGGATCGCCTATCCGCAGTCGAAGATCGTCGAGCTCGAGGCGCGTCGTGCGGCCGCTGGCGGCTCCGGCGGCGGCTCGCCGGGAAGCGGCAGCTTCGGGGGGACTGCGGGCTCGGCGGGCAGCGACGGCTCGACGCGCGATGGGGCGTAGGCCGGGCGCCTGAACGTGTCCGATGACGGCGACGCACTCGGCGCGGGAGCGCCACGGGCGATCTACCTGGGACGGTGGCGGATCGATCTCACGATTCGGCCCGGCGTGCCCGGGCTCGTGCCCGCGATCGTGCTGGCTCGAACGATCCGGGCGACCCTCCAGGCTTGTGAGGCTCCCGGGCCCGCCTCGATCGGTCTGATCCTGGCCGACGACGCGGAGCTCGCCGGCCTGAACGCCACCCACATGGGCAAGGACGGTCCGACCGACGTCCTGTCGTTTCCGCTGTTGCCGCCGGAGGCGTTCCCGACGCACGCCGGCGGTGCCACGGGCGTGGTCGGCCGCGGGCGGGCTGGTGCATTCGACTTCGCCCTGCCACCGGGCCGGCGTCCTCACCTCGGCGATATCGTCGTTTCGGTCGAACGTGCGATCGACCAGGCCGAGGCCGGCCTTGGCGGCCAGACCGGCGACGTGCATTGGTCGGCGGCCGACGAGCTGCGCCTGCTGGTGACCCACGGCACGCTCCACGTTTGCGGCTGGGACCACGCCGAGCCTGCCGAAGAGACCTCGATGCGCGCTCTCGAGCAGCGTCTGCTCGCCGGGACCTGAGGCAGCTCCGGCACGCCAAGTGAGATCACGCCGAGCCACTGCGACGTCCTGTCCCTGCACCACCGCTCGCTAACGCCCGCGTACGGAGCCGCGATGCTCCACTCCGGCGATCTGCGCCGACCCCGGTACCGGAGGACCTTCAGGTGGGTGCGCGG
>JADGQK010000010.1 GCA_017881915.1 Chloroflexota bacterium
CGGCTCCGATCCGACGGCGTGGACATCTACGGCGGCGGGGCTCGCGACGAAGATCAACGCGATCACCGCGGGCGGCAACACGCCGACCGCGCTCGGGATGCAGACGGCTACGGCGGATCTCATCGCGCCGGGGCACGCCCGGAACCCCGTCGGTGGTGCCGTTAAGCGTGTGGTCATCTTTCTCTCGGACGGTCGCCCGAATCCCGATCTGGGGCCGAACGGCTTGCCCGCGACGAGCGCGGTGAACAACCAACGGCCGACCCAGGCCGACATCGACGCCTACCTCGGTTCGGCGGACATCGCCTACTCGATCCTGATCGGCACCTCGCCGTCTTACTACGCGATCGGCCAGGGGCCGCCCCTGAGCCCCGACATCAACGATCCGCCGATGATGAAGCTTCTGGCCACGCCGGACGACCTGACAGCGGTCCCCCCGCAGATCTACTACTACAACGTTGTCGATGCCAGCGGTCTGCCCAGCGTCTTCCATCAGATCGCGGGCCAGATCCTCGGCTCCGGCGCGCATCTCATCCAGCTCTATCCGACGCCGGTCGTCACCAGCGCCAGCGGACCCACCACGTCCGTCTCCATCACGGGCCAGTACTTCACCGGCCTGACCTCGGTCACGATTGGCGGAGCTGCCTGGCCGGTCGTGAGCAGCACGGACACCTCGATCACGGTTACCCATCCAGCATCTCCTCCGTGGACTCCGGGAGCGTCCGGCACGAAGGTCGACGTCATCGTCACGACCCTGGGGGGGACTTCGCCGATTACCAGCGCCGAAAAGTACACGTGGCCTTGATCC
This sequence comes from Chloroflexota bacterium, assembly GCA_017881915.1. Classification (GTDB taxonomy): domain Bacteria; phylum Chloroflexota; class Limnocylindria; order Limnocylindrales; family CSP1-4; genus Palsa-1033. The sequence continues at coordinate 806 of JADGQK010000010.1, forward strand.
AGGAACCCACGCTGATGCGGCCCTCCTAGCGAACCGGATCGGTTGAACCGGGACCTTGGTGGGCGTCCACGAAACCCAGTGGGCTACCGGGCGAGGATGGCGCCGTGCCACGAGACTGCGCGATCGACTGCTGCCGGCACCTGGTCAACTAGGGCCGGAGCCCGGTGGCAACGGCGGCAGCAATAGGGGCGGATGACCCGGCCACGTCTCCCTGCCGATCGCCCGTTTCACGCTAGACGGTAGCAATGCGGTAGCCGACTGGAGCGACGCTGCCGCGTCGGTGGCTGATCGGAATGGGAAGCTACCGGATTGCGCCGGCTGGAGCTGCGGGCTGCCCGCCCGAGGTGATTCTCTCGCTGCTGACCGGGATATCGATCAGGAAGCCCGGCCTCGGGACAGAGCGCGATAGACGAACAGGACGAGGATCGCGCCGAGCACGGCGATCACGATGCTCTCGACGTTCACGCCGGTCACGTCGCCCTTGTGGAAGACCGCGGCGGCGATGTAGCCGCCCACGACCGCCCCGACGATGCCCAGGATGATCGTGGCGATCACGCCTTCGCTTCCACCCACGACCATGTTCGCGAGAAACCCGGCAATCGCCCCGAGAACGATCCAGCTGATGATGCCCATGGTGCTCCTTCCCTCACAGCGGCTCCCTACCGGCCGACCTTCGAATGATGCGCTAAGAGCGGGCCGGACGCCATCCGGAACCGAACAACGTTCAGCGGGTCGCCCGGTCCTAGGCGACAGGAATCGGGCGTTGCATGCCTCGCTCAGCCCTGCTCCGGATGCCGAGCAGCTGCTTGCGGATCATCACGAATACGCCAAACCCCAGGACCGGCAGGCTGAGCCTGCTCCAGGGCCGATCGCCGCCGCTGAAGGTCACCCGAAGTCGTTCGATCAGGCGCGTCCGATTGCCGGGCAGCGGCTCGACGACGAATGCCCAGCTGGCGGCGAACTCGGTCGGCTGAGCTGCGCCCATCAGCGCCCCACCGGCCCGCAGGTTGGCCGGGGTCGAGTCCGCAGCCGTGCCGTTCGCGGCTTCGGCCTGCGAGCGCGCGAGATCCGTATCGAGGTACAACACGAGTGCATGGTCGGGCTCGATCGCCTTGACCTTGAACCCACCGCCTGGATGGGTGGGCGCCACATCGCCAACGGCGAGCGCCTGAAACTCGGGCAGGATCTGATCGGCGCTCTTGCCCTTCATGTCGACCACGTCGTAGCTATACCAGCCGGCCCGACCGAAGCCCATCTGGACCAGCCAGGGCCAGACCGCAGCCGGCGGGGCGTCGATCGTCACGGCTCGAGTCTCGTGAATGGGCGCGTTCGGGACGACATCATCACCGGGCAGAGGCTTGACCGCCTCCTCGGGATCGACTCCCCAGCGGAGCCACCAAGGTCGGACTGTGATCCAGATCGCGGCGCCGCCGAGCGTCAGGGCGCCAGCGATCGCGGCCGTGAGGTAGCCGAGCTTCCTCATCAGATTGCTTCCTTTCAGCATCGAACGGCACTTGGGGCAGACGGTTAGCCGGCGGACTTCGTCGGTCCCTCGATCATCGGACCCGTGACGGCGGGCTGAAAGTGCCGATTCGCCTGAAGATGCGATTGGCGAACCAACTCCATCGAGCGGCTTGCCATCGTCGAATTGAGGGTTCGGGCCGGCCCTGCGTGCGCAAGAATGGCACGTGCAGATCGGGATCTTCGCGCTCAGCGCGATCGTCAGCCTGACCGCCAGCGTGCTCCTCGTATCGCGTATCGAGCGAGTTGGTGAGCGCCTCGGCTTGTCCGAGGCCCTGCTGGGACTGATCGCCGCGCTGGCTGCCGATGGTCCGGAGATCACCTCGGCGGTCACGGCGATCGCCGGCGGTCATGGCACGATCGGGGTCGGAGTTGCGCTCGGCTCGAACGTCTTCAACCTGGCCGCCCTGCTGGGCCTCAGTGCGCTGATCGCGGGCCGGATCGGGCTGCACCGCCGATCGATCGTCCTCGAGGGCGGACTGGGGGTCCTGATCGCGCTGCTCAGCCTCGCCGTCGTCAGCGGCGTGGTCGGTCCGCTGCTCGGGCTCCTGTTGGCCTTCGTCGCCTTCCTTCCCTACGTGATCTTCAGTGCCCTGCGCCCGGCGATCCGCCTGCGCGTGAGCCTGCCGCTGCGCTGGTCGGAATGGCTGGTGCTCGCCCTGGCCGAGGAGGAGTCGGAGCTGGCGATCGCGATCCGTCCCCGCCGGGGCGACGGCCGCGACGTTGCCGTGGCAGCAGTCGCCCTCATCACGGTCCTCGCGGCCAGCGTGGCCATGGAGGAGGCGGCGACGAGTTTCGGCGGGCAGGCCGGGCTGGCCCCGATCATCGTCGGCGGCCTGATCCTGGCGGCCGTGACCAGCCTGCCCAACGCCGTGGCCGCGGTGTACCTCGCCTCGCGGGGACGCGGGGCCGCGATGTTGAGCACGGCCTTCAACAGCAACGCGCTCAATGTCATCGTGGGCCTGCTCATCCCGGCCGCGATCCTGGGCCTTGGGGCGCCGTCCCAGGACACGGGCTTCGTGGCCCTGTTCTATGTAGGCCTCACGGCCTGGGCCGTTGCCCTGGCCCTCCGCGGAAGAGGCCTCGATCGCCGCTCAGGCTCGATCATCATCGTGGCCTATCTCGTCTTCGTGGCGGTGCTCGCAACCCGCTAGCCGATGCACCTGACAGTCGCGGGGCGCTCAATCCAGGTGGAAGATCTTCGACCGGCTCGACGGCGTGATCACGGGTTGCGCGGTGGCGATCGCGGAGACCGGCACGATCGTCCTCGATGGCGGACCCGACCAGGGCCGGCGGGCGCTTAGCCTCCTGCCCGATCTGCACGTCTGCGTCGTCCGGGCAAGCCAGGTCGTGGGTAGCGTCCCGGAGGCGCTTGCGCGCCTGTCGCCGAGCCGGCCGCAGACGTGGATCAGCGGACCCTCGGCCACCAGCGACATCGAGTTGGAGCGGGTCGAAGGCGTCCACGGCCCGCGCCTCCTGGACGTGATCTTCGTCGAGGAGTAGCGCCGGCGGGAGACCGGTTGGCTCATGCCGGATTCCGCCAGATGGGCCATATCGACGGGTCGGCGGGCAACCTATTCTCGCCCGGAAGTGAAGATCGACATTGCTCGGGTCACGGCTGCGATCCGCTCCGAGGAGTACTTCGCGACCTCCAGCGAGCAGCGCTTCCGCGCGGTCGAGCGCCGCCAGCTCCGTCTCGGGGCGCGCGCCGGCATGCTCGTCGTGCTCCTGGTGGCGCTGTTCGGCGGGGTGACCCTCAGCCTGATCCACCAACCGTCGGCCCCACTCGTCATCGTCCTCAACGGCGGACTGGCCAGCCTGGCCGGGGCCGGCTACTGGCTGCTCGGCCGGCGGGCGCGCCATTACCCGGAGGCAGTGATCTTCGGGGTCACCGTGGCGGTGATCCTGGCCTGCGTCCTGCTGGGGCTCGGGGCCCCGGAGCTGGCGATCCTGACCAGCGGCTACCTGCTCCTGCTTCCGCCCGTCGTGTCACAGGTCGTCATGTGGCGGTCATGGACCCACACGCTGTGGCTGCTCGTGTTCTTCCTGGCTCTCCTTACCTTCGTCGCCCTGGCACCCGTGAACAACCTCGCCCCGATCGAGAAGCTCGACGTGCTGGTGCTCGGCCTGATCTCGGTCAGTGCGAGCTTCTCCGGTCATGTTCTGGGCTTTCGCGCCCGGGTTCGGAGCTTCCGCCAGTTGCGCACGATCCAGACGCTCCATCGGAGCCTGGAACAGCAGCGGCGTGAGCTGGCCCGGGCCCTGGCGGACCTGGAGCGCACCTCGCGGGTGGATCCGCTTACCCGGGTCGCCAACCGGCTCCGCCTGGATGAGGACTTCGAGGAGGTTCGAGCTCGGATGAATCGGACCGGAGGATCGTGCGGCCTGCTCGAGGCCGACCTGGACCGCTTCAAGGCGATCAATGACCAGCTCGGCCACCTGGCCGGCGACGCGGTGCTGCGCGCGGTCGCCCAGGCGCTCCAGCATTCGCTGCGGGCGGGCGACCACGTCTACCGCTATGGCGGCGAGGAGTTCGTGGCGATCATCACCGGCGCCGACGCCGCCGCAACGGAGGCGACCGCCGAGCGCCTTCGGGCCGCCGTCGAGGCCCTCGCGATCGCGCATCCGGATAACCCGGCGGGCAGCGTGGTCACGGTCAGCGTGGGCGGCACACTGATCGGGCCGGCTGATATCGACGAGACGGACGGCGCCCTGTTCGACCGGGCCGACCGGGCGATGTACGCGGCCAAGACGAGCGGCCGGAACCGGATCGCGATGGATCTCCCGAGATGGTTCAGCTCGTCGTCTCCCGACGGCCGGGTCGCGCCGGACGGAACTGCGCCGGCACGGACCGGGTGGGCGGCGAACATGGGCGGATGAACGAATCGAGCAACCCGCCGAAGTTCCAACCGGATGAGCCGCTGGCCGGCCCACCGGACCCGTGGCAGGGAGCCGACCAGCCAGTCGACCGTGGTGGTCCGCCCTGGTTCATGACCGAGATGATCGCGGCTGAACCGGCCTTCGCTGCCCGCTGCCTCAGCCGCCTGGCGGCCGACGGGTCGGCCGCTCGTCTGGCGGTTGAGCTGCGCCTCGCCGCCGCGGCCGGGGCGCCGGTCGTGGTCGTGGGCTGCGGCACGAGCGAGCACGGGGCGATCGGGGTGGCCGCGGTCCTGGACAATGCCTGGCGGGCGGCCGGATTGGCCGGCGAGGGGCCCGTTTCCGCGCAGGCCTTCGAAGCGAGCCTCGAGCCGCGCGCCGGCCTGTGCATCGCGATCAGCCATGATGGTGGGACGTGGGCGACGAGCCGCGCCCTTGAGGCAGCCCGGGCGGCCGGGGCGCGCACGGCGATCATCACGGTCAGCGGTCGGGCGCCGGGCGCCCAGGGGATCGACGTCGTGCTCGAGACGCTCGAGCGGGATCAGAGCTACTGCCACACGATCGGCTATACCTCGCCGTTGCTCGCGGCCACGGCAGTTGGGGCGGCCCTGACCGGCCAGCCCGTCGATCCGGCGATCGTCCGGGGGCTGATGGCGGCCGGTATCGACGCCGCGGCCACGACCGCCGCCGAACTGATCGCGGCCGGTCTGGCGACCACCCGGCCGATCCTGACCGTCGGCTCGGGCGCTGATCGCGGAGCGGCCCGCGAGCTCGTTCTCAAGCTCGAGGAAGGGACCTGGATCCCGGCCGCCATGCGTGACCTCGAGACATTCGGCCACGGTCACCTGCCATCGACCGACGGATCCACGGGCCTGGTCCTGATCCTGGCCGAGCGCCGCGCCCGAGCCGAGCGGATCGCCCGGGCCCGTCAGGCTCTGGCCGCCGCCGCGGCCATCGGGATCCGGGCGGCCGGCATCTTCTCGGCCGAGGTGGCCGAGGCACTGGAGCCCGGCCTCACCCCGCTCGGGCGCTTGGTCGTGCCCGAGGCGCCGGCGCTGCCGGCGCCGGTCGCGGCGCTGCTCGGGACGGCGACCCCACTCCAGCTGATCGTCGAGCGACTCGCCCGACTGGTGGGCACGAATCCGGACCCGATCCGCCGGACTGATCCCCGCTACGCCGAGGCGGCGGCCGTACTCGAAGGCTGACGTCCGCGGGTCACGGGGCAGTGCTCGATCGGACCCTGTTCAGGACGCTGTCAGGGAATTCGGCGGATACTCTGACAGCGGCGCTGCCGGCCCTGCCCGGCGGAGCCCGCCCTCCTGTTCTCGGAGCCGTTCTTGCATCCCCGTCCAACACCCTCGGCCGGTGCGCGTTCATGACCGACGAGTCGCTCGACGATTTCGACTACGAGCCCCTCCCGAGTCGTCGGACCGTGGTCATCGTCGCGGTCCTGAGCGTCGTCGCGATCGTGCTCGCCGGAGCGTCGTTCGTCCTGACCGTCCTTCGGCCGGGGGCCGCCGCTTCCGCGGAAACGTGCCGGGCCCTCTCCTGGGCGTCGCTGCCCGATCCATCGACGTTGCCCGCCGGCTGGACGCTGGCCGGCAGCGGCTTCTACTCGGATGGCTACAGCACCTCGCTCGTTGGCCCCGCCTCGACCAGCACCACGACGGCCACTCCCTCGATCTATGTCCGGCTCAACTGCCTGGGTGGTGACGACCACCTCGCCCTGACCCGCTCACGCGATGCGGCCAAGGCGGCCGGAGCCACCGACCTCTCGTTCGCGAAGCTCGGTGATGAGTCGTTCGCCCTCCAGGACGCGACGGGCGGTGCAACGGTGTACTTCCGGCGGAGTGGGATCGTCACCTACCTCGTTGCCGCGGCCTCGGTCACGCCGGGCGAGCTCCAGCAGGCCGCCACGGCCGTCGACCTGGCGATCGCGGCGGCGACCGCGTCAGGGGGCTCGGGGATCATCAGCACGCCGCCTCCCGTACCGAGTGGGGGAGTGGCCGCCGCTTCGCCGGGCACGGTCACCAGCCCCGGCCCGATCGCAAGTCCCGCGAGCTCGCCCTCGCATGTCGTGCCGGACCTGGAGGCGCTCCTGCCGCACACGGTCAATGGCACGCCCTTCTCGAGCCAGAGCCTGACCGGCACGGATGCCCTTGGGACCGACGCCGCGAGCGTGGCCCTGGCCGCCTCGATCAAGGGCTTCGGGAAGGTGCCAGCTGACTTCCAGGTCGCTGAGACGTATGACGCCTCGGGCACGGTGGCCCTCACCGTGATCGGATTCCAGGTCGTCGGGATCGATGGGATCCGAGTGCGCCAGGCGATCCTCGCGAGCTGGTTGGCCGCGGCCGCTTCGGGGATGACGACGACACCCACGACCATCGCCGGCAAGGCGTTGATCAAGGTCGACTATGGCGATGGCGGCCCGCTCGACTACGTCTACGTCCACGGCCAGACGGTGTTCGACGTCTCGACGGCCGACGCGGCCCTCGCCGCGACCGTCCTCGCCCAGTTGCCCTGACGCCGACCGGTCGATCGCGGTCGCCGAGGCGCTACCCTTCAATCGGCCGAAGTGGCGGAACCGGCAGACGCGGCGGACTTAAAATCCGCTGTCCGCAAGGGCGTCCGGGTTCGAATCCCGGCTTCGGCACCACACCCGGGATCGCGCCGGCGGCGACCGCTCAGTAGCGGCGGCCACGCTGGCGGCTGAGGTCGAACGAGGCTGTATCAGCGATGGCCATGACCGCCATCGTGCCGGCCTGCACGGGATCGGAGACGACCAGGTCGACGTGCTCGCCGATCGAGCCGGCCATGTTCAAGGCGATCACCGGGATGCCCAGCGCCCGCAACTCGTCCACCGCCAGTGAGATCTGGCCGCCCATCAGCGAGCCGGCGAGGACCAGCATCCGGGCCCGGGGCAGGTCGGCCACGGCACGCACCGCCTCGGCGATCTGCTGCTCGCCCACCAGGGGGATGGTGTCCACGCTGATCCGCTCGCCGCGCAGGTTGTGGCGATCGGCCTCGCTCACAGCGCCGAGGGCAACCTGGGCGACCTGGGCGCCCGCGCCGATGACGATGACGCGTTTGCCGAAGACGCGGCCCAGCGCCCGCGTGATCCGTACTGCCCGCACGACGGGCAGGGCCGAGAGCGTTGCCACCAGGGCCGCCTCCGGCGCTCCCTCGGTCTCCAGCTCAACTTCCACGAGGGCCGGCTCGCCATCGATGTGACGGACCGTCGACCACGCGAGCAGGCGGCCACCGGCCTGGCCGATGCCGTCGGCGATACGCGCGGCTGCATCGAGCTGATCCAGGTGATCCAGGCGGAGCGCGACCGGCGCGCTGTGTCTCGCGGTCATGCTTGGGATAGTACGGCCCAGCCCTCGGGCGTGCGGCCCGTTCAGGCTTGGAAGCTCGGGTCCTCCGGAGGCTTGACGGCGGCAGCGGCAACGTAGTGGGGCAGGAGCGTTGCCCAGCCGCCCTGATTGCGCTGGCGCCAGTGCTCGCCGTCGGAGCCCAGCCGCTCCCAGTCGCGGTGCTCGATCTCGACGCGGGTCGAGGTCTGACCGCGGGCAACGAACCGGATCTCCACCCGCGTCGCGTCGGAGCGGTCGCGGTTGAGGTGCCAGGTATAGCCAAGCCGGGTCGGTGGCTCCCAGATCGTGACTTCGCCCCAATCGTGCTCGGTTCCGCTCGTTCTGCGCTCGAAGATCCGTCCGCCGGGCCGGCCCTCGAGGACGACCGTCAGGCCGTCCTCGGCGGAGACGGTGTGGTCCGTGGGCCACCACTGGGCGATCCTCGCCGTCCACACATCGAACGCGTGCTCGACCGGGCAGTCGACGTCAAACGCCAGTCGGATTGGCTCGATCATCGGCCGGGACGACCTGCGCCGCTGTTCGTCGCCACCAGCCGAAATCGCAGCGTCGCTTCACCCCATACTCGTTCCATGTAGGCGCGCACCGCCTCGACGCCTTCGTCGTGGAGCTGGTAGATGCGCCGTGTCCCGACGGGCCGCTCCACGACCAGGCCGGCGCGCTTGAGCACGCGCAGATGCCGCGAGACGGCGGGTCGACTGATCGGCAGCACGTCCGCGATCTCCTGGACGGAGCGCTCGCCGCTGCCCAGCAGTTCCACGATCGTGCGGCGATTCGGGTCGCCCAGCGCGTCGAACGGGTCACCGGCGGGGAGGGGTACGGCCACCTGGTCAGGCCGGCTGTTCGACACGCTGATTGAGGCCGTTGGCGAACTGGGCGAACGACGGCCCGAGGTCGGGCATCGAGCGCCACATCATCGACAGGAGCGGCCCGCTGTATTCCTCCCTGAGCTGAAACCGGATGATCCCCTCGCCGGCTGGTATCAACGTGAACGTACGGACCCCCTTGAACAGCCCAAGCGGCATGCCGCCGCTCCAGATCATCGAGCGGTTCGGGTCGAATTGACTGACCTTGACCGGAAACGTGCGGCCCGGACTGGCGCCGGAGACGACCTTGATCGTCTCGCCGTGCGCGATCTTGCCCTCGACCCTGAGGACTCCCGAGTCCCAGTCCGGGAAGTGCGCACCATCGGTCAGGATTGCCCAGATCCGGTCAGGGCTGGCATTGATCGTCGAGCTCGCTTCGAATGACTTCATCCGATCGCCCGCATCTTGTTGTTCTTGGCTTCGTGGGTGACCTCGGCCAGGCCGAGTGTCTCGAGGAGCGGCGGCAGATACACGCCGAACCGACCGCGGAGACCCTTCTTCAGGCCGTACCAGCCGCCGACGGGGTTGTCCGCCGCGCGGCCCCAGGCCTCGACCGTTCCCTCGGCGGCGGCTTTCTGCTCGTCGGCGCCGCCCAGGGGCACCCAGTTGCCCTCCGTCTTGAGCCAGGTGTGCAGGTCATCGATCGCCCGGGCGTCGTACAGAAGCTTCGTGCCGCCAACCTGGCAGACGATGGTCGGCGGATCCGACGCGGCGTCCCGGAACATCGTGTATTCGGAGGTTCCCGGTGGGGTCTTGAGGACCCACGGATCGGCCTTCGTGCCACTGCCGGTCGTCATGTCGGTTGCTCTCCTGTGTAGCTTCTGTAACCGTGTGGCTACCGTAACAACTTTGTCACCGATGGGCAAGCGCCAGATTACCGTCGCGGCGGTGGCCGAGCCGGGGTGCGGGGGCTACCATCGGCTCATGGCTTCACGACTGCCGGCACTGGGTCCTCGCGGTGAAGGCTGGGTTGTCGCCCAGTTCCTCCTGTTCGGGGTGATCGCATGGCTGGGCTACGCCGACTTCCGGGACCACGGGCCGGCCAACCCGTGGGGCCCGATCGCCACGGTCTCCGGACTTGCCGCGATCGTGGCCGGTGGGTTGGTGGCCGGGCGCGGGATCTGGGATCTGCGGGCCAGCTTCAGCCCCTTCCCTCGGCCGCTTGACGGGGCGGCTCTCGTCGATTCGGGCGCCTATCGGCTCATCCGGCACCCGATTTACAGCGGCCTAGTGCTCGCCGCGCTGGGCTGGGGGATCGTGGCCAGCTCAGCCCTGACGATCGCATCAGCCGGGGTCCTGTTGCTCCTCTTCGCCGGTAAATCGCGCCGCGAGGAAGTCTGGCTAGCGGCGGCGCATCCCGGCTACGCCGACTATCAGCGCCGCACAAGACGGATGATCCCGTGGGTCTACTGAGCGTCCGGAACCGAATGCTCGCTGCCCACCCGGGATCATCGGCCGGCCCGCCCTCACCCTAGAGGAGACCCTCTTCGTGCCCCTCTTCGATCTGCCTATCGCCGAGCTGCGCGCGTATGCTCCGGCGCTCGCCGTCCCAGCCGACCTGGATGGCTTCTGGGAATCGAGCCTGGCTGAGGTCCGCGCCTATGACCTGGCCCCCAGCTTCACGCCGGTCGACAGCGGGCTGACCGTGATCTCGACGTTCGACGTGACGTTTGCCGGCTTCGGTGGGTCGCCGGTCAGGGCCTGGCTGCACCTTCCGGCCGGGGTCAGCCAACCGTTGCCCGTGGTGGTCGAATACCTCGGCTACGGCGGCGGCCGAGGGCTGGCCCACGAACGGGTCATGTGGGCGGCGGCCGGTTACGCCCATCTCGTGATGGATACCCGCGGCCAGGGCTCAACCTGGTCCGTGGGCGACACTCCGGACCCTGACCCGATCGGCGCGCCGTTCCACCCAGGCTTCATGACCCGGGGGATCCTCGACCCCAGCACCTACTACTACCGGCGTGTCTACCTCGATGCGGTCCGGGCGGTGGAAGCCGTCCGGCAGCATCCGGCCGTGGATCCCCGGCGGGTGGCGGTGACCGGCGGCAGCCAGGGCGGCGGAATCAGCATCGCGGTCGCCCGGCTCGTTCCGGACATTGCCGCCGCTCTGCCCGACGTGCCCTTCCTGAGCGATCTGCCGCGCGCGATCACGCTCCTCGACCGCGATCCGTATGCGGAGGTTGCCCGCTATCTGAAGGCCCATCGCGACCACGTCGACCGCGCCCTGGCAACGCTGGCCTACTTCGACGTGGCGATCCTGGGTCGCGGGGCGACGGCTCCGGCGCTCTTCTCGGTGGGGCTCATGGACGAGATCGCCCCGCCCTCGACCGTCTTCGCGGCCTTCAACTGGTATGGCGGCCCGAAGGAAATCCGCGAGTACCCCTTCAACGACCATGAAGGCGGCGAGGGCTTCCATGACCTGGTCAAGATCCACTGGCTCAGGAATCGTCTCGGCGGCTGAGCTCACGCGGGCGGCTTTGCCGGCGGCTGGAACCATCGGGTCACAGACGGTCGATCAGGACGGTCCTATCTTCGGCTCGAGTCCCTGCTCCGCAGCCTGAACCGAGGTCCAACTCCCGGATGCCTGGCCCCTCCCGCAAGGCCTTCCTCCCCTCGAAGGGCACGCAGGCGGTCGCCTGGATCGCCGTCCTGGCCCTGCTCGCCGCAGCATGCACCGCGCATCGGCCCGCATCGCCGGGCGGTCCTGGCCCGGTCGCCCTGGCGAGCGCCAGCGCGGCAGGATCGGGCGCCGCAGGATCGGGCGCAGCAGGATCGCACACCGGCTCGAGCCCGACTGCATCGCCCTCACATCCGGCCAGCCCGAGCCCGGGTTTCACGACCGCCCCGTCGCCCCTGGGCTCGTCGCCGTCCGTGGCGCCTGAGCCATCCAACCTGCCGGCCATTCCGCCGGGGGCGGTGCCGATCCTGTACTACCACCGGGTCCAGGCTCCGCCGGCCGCCTACGAGTCATGGTCCAAGACGCGCAAGGCGGCGTTCATCGACTACGACGTCGTGCCCAACGCGTTCGCCGCGCAGCTCGACTGGCTCTTCGACCATGGCTACACGACGATCCTGCCGCGGGATCTCGCCGCCTATTGGGATCGTGGCGTGCCGTTGCCGGCTCGGCCGGTGATCCTGACCTTCGACGACGGCTGGCACGACTGGGTGGGCACCGTCCTGCCGATGCTCCAGGCGCGCGGCATGATCGCCGAGTTCTACGTCACCCTGGGCGCGATCAGCGACGGCAACATCAGCTGGCCCGAGGTTCAGACGCTGGCCGCGGCCGGCAATGGGATCGGCGCCCACGACGTCCACCACGTCCAGCTGGCCGAGCTCGGCAAGGGCCGGCCGGATGCGTCGGCGGCAACGATGTGGGCCGAAATCGTGGGGGCGCGCCAGGCGATCGGCCAGCACGTCGGGATCTATCCGGACTCGATGGCCTATGTCGGCGGGGGCTTCAGCCCGGCTCTCGAGGCCCTCGTCCAGGAAGCCGGCTACACCACGGCTCGCGCGATCCGGCGCGGGATCGTCCAGGGAATTGCCTTGCGCTACCAGCTCCACGTGGTCCGGATCGGGCCGTACGATGACGTCAGCGACGTGCTGACGGGCACGATCGACCCCAACCTGCCGATCTTCGTCGCCCGGATGCACGGGGTCTCGGACCAGCGCCCGAGCAACTAGCCGGGTCGCCCAGGGGCGACTGGTACCAGCGCGGGAACCGGCGCACGGCCGTCATCGTCCTTCGGTCACAACCAGCCTGCAGCAGCGGTCCAGGCGTCATTCACCGGAGGTTCGAACGTCATGCGCCGTGGTTCCATCGCGTTCTCCCTGGCCACGCTCGTCCTGGCCCTGGCGGCGTGCACCGGAGGCGGCCCTGGCGGGTCCAGCCAATCGCCGTCCGGGAGCTCAACGGGCACCCCCGGCACATCGGCTCCCACGGGCAGCTCGGCCGGGCTGATCTTCCGGGCATCCGACGAGGGCGGCTTCATCGCGCCGAACGCCCGGCGGGCACAGCTGCCGCTCGTGTCGGTCTACGCCGACGGTCGGATCATGTCCGGGGGCATGACCCCGGCGATCTACCCGGGCGCGCTTGTGCCCTCAATCGTCTTCCGATCGGTTGGCCCCGACGGGGCGGCCGCGATCCTGCAGGCGGCACGGGATGCCGGCCTCACCGGGAGCGATGCGAGCTACCCGTCCGGACCGGTCGCTGATGCGCCGACAACGGTGATCACCGTCGTTCACGACGGCAGCCGGACGGTCTCCCGGTTCGATGCGCTCGGAGCCGGGCCTGGCCAGCCAGCGGCGGGCAGCGAACCGGCCGATCGGATCCGGGTCGCGGCGGCTGCTCTCCTCGCGGGGCTGATGGGCAGTGACACGTTCGGCGGGTCTCCGGCCGCCGGCGGCACGTACCAGCCGCTGGGCTTCCAGCTCTTCGTGACGCCGGGGTCGCCGGCCCCGGGCGAACCGAGCCTGGCCCGACCGCCGGTCGCCTGGCCGCTGGCCACGCCGCTGGGGTCATTCGGCCAGGCCGATGCGCTCGGCGGCGACGGCGCCCGGGTCGGCGTGGTCGTCGGCGCCGATTCTGCGACACTCAGGCCGATCCTCAGCGCCGCGACCCAGATCACCCCGTTCACGTCCGGAGGCAAGCAGTGGACCCTCGTCGTCAGACCGCTCCTCCCGGATGAGGTGGCGGCACTCGGCGCCTGAGCGCCTGACCGAGGGCGTCCGGCGCGCCTGGCCGATCGTCCTGTGCGCCTGGTTCGCCTGGCAGACGTACCAGCGGATCTCGTTCTTCGTGGTGCGCAACTTCCCGCTCGGGATCGACGCCCGGATCTACTACCGCGGCGTCGTGGCCTGGCTGGGCGGCGGCAACCCCTGGGATGCCACGGTCGTGGTCGGTGGCAGCTCGTACCACTATGCCGGCTCGCCCGTGACGACCGTCCTCCTGGCGCCGGCCGGCCTGCTCAGCGAGGACGCGTTCACCGGCGCCTGGCTGGTCCTGACCTGGGTCGCCGCCGCCTGGATCCTGCGGCGGGTGCACCTGCCGATCTGGTGGCTGCTCTTCCCGCCGATCAGCGAGGCGCTCTTCTCGGCCAACCCGCAGCTGATCGTCCTCGCCCTCGTCCTGGCCGACCGGTCCTGGCTGGCGGCCATCGCCACCGGCCTGAAGGTCTATGCATTCATCCCGCTGGCCGGCGAAGGCCGCTGGCGGGCGATCGGGGTGGCGATCGTGTTCAACGCGGCGACGATCGTGATTGCCCCCGGCCTGTGGCTGCGCTACGTCGACCTGTTCGGGACGATCTCAGGCCGATTGGAGTACGAGTCGATCCAGGGCTTCTCGGCGTTCTACTTTCCGGCGCTGATGGTCCTGACCATCGTTGCCCTGGCGCTGCTCGCCCTTCGTGACCGGCGTGCTGCCGGCTGGCTGGCCGTTCCGGCACTGTGGCCGGCGAGCCAGCTCCATTACTCGACGATGGCCCTGCCGGTGATGACGCCGCTGCTGGCCTTCTTCCTGGCGATCCCGATCCTGCGCCTGCCGCCCGAGATCATCCTGGTGGAAGTGGGCCGGCGGCTGCTGCAACCGACCGTGACCGGCTATTTCGCCGGCCGGCGAGCGTGAGTGCTGCCGGGCGTCAGCGCTTCCGGCCGAAGAGGCCGCTCGACTTGCGCTCCTCGACGGGCGCCGGAGCTCCGACCAGGATCGGCGTGCCCTGCTCCGCGAAGGCCAGCGAGGCAATCTGGGCGAATCGCTCGGCGATGGCCGTTCGGGCAGCGCCGCGCACGAGCGGGATGCCCTCGTTGACGGCCTTCTGGTAGAGGAACGGGTCGTGGGGCAGGTCGAGCGCGATCCTGGCGCCCAGGCCATTCTCGACATCGCGCAACTTGAGGATCTCCCGGGCGAACAGGTTGTTCAGGATGAAGGTCGTCTTGGCAACAATCGAGCCGGTCTCATTGAAGTAGTCGATCAGGAGGTGGGCTGCCTTGAGCGCGGCAATCTCGGGGTAGATCGGGATGATCACGCCCTCCGCCCGCTCGAGCACGGTGAGGCTTCGTTCATCGAGGTACGAGCCGGCGTCGACGACTACCGATTCGTAGGCGCCGCAGATGCTCGTAAGGAGCTCCTCGACATGGCCGACGCTGATCGTCTCGGCCAGCTCCGGCGAGCTTGGCGCAGCAAAGACAGCGAGGCCGTACCCGGTCAGCGCGGCGTACGAACGGACGAGCTCCACGTCGCGACGGGACTGGTCATCCCGGGCGAGGTCGGCCAGGGTCTGGCGGGGGCGGACGTTGAGATGAGTGGCAACCTGGCCGAACTGGAGGTCAAGGTCGATGATCGCGACTCGACCAGGCCGGCGCTCGGCCATGACCGTGGCCACGTTGGCTGCCAGGGTCGTCGTGCCGGCGCCGCCCTTCGGGCTGAAGACCGCGACCAGGGTGCGCGGCCGGGTGTGCTTGGTCTCGCTGGTCATCAGCGGCGCGAGGTCGCGTGACGTCGTGAAGCGGATGGCCAGCGCCTCGACCCGGGCCTCGAGCTCGCGGGCGTCGAACGGCTTGGCGATCACGTCGTCGGCGCCGGCTTCGAGGAAGCGGATCCGCTCCTCGACGTCGTCGGTCTGGGAGATGCACAGGACGGGAATCGAGGCGAGGGCCAGCCGGGAACGGATCTCCCGGCAGACGTCGGCGGCGGTCGTCGCAGGATCGGTCACGTCGATGATGACGAGCGCGTGGTCGGCCGCCGCGGCGATCACCGCCGGAGCGTCCTCCATTACCGTGACGGTCGCGCCGCTCTCTGCCAGGGCACGCCGGACCAGGTCGGCGCCGGCCGGGTCGCGTTCGAGGAGCAGGATGGAACTCGAGGGCACAGGCTCTCCGGATGGGGCGGTCGGATCGTGCTCAGGATACAACCTGTCACGCAGCCGTCAGCGCGCTGACGGTGCGTCCGGTGGCGGCTGCGATCGAGACGCGTGCTAGACTGGCCTTCTTGTCCTTTCGGCTCCGCACCGGCAACGCCGGCCCAGCGAGGGCATTCCCACAGGAAGGAGTCATGCGCGCGTGCGCCGATACGAACTGATGCTCGTCCTCCGACCGGACCTGGCCGACGACAAGAGTCAGGCCCTGGTTGATCGAATCACCCGCCAGATCACGACCGGCGGCGGCCAGATCGTCAAGGTCGCCCCGTGGGGGCGGCGTCGGCTGGCCTATCCGATCGACCGCCATCGCGAGGGTTCGTACCACATCATTCATTTCGAAGCCCCGGCCGACTCGATCGTCGAGCTCGAGCGCAGCCTGCTCATCACCGAGGAATCGCTGCGCCACCTCATCACCCGCGTCGAGCGTCCGATCAAGGCTTCTCGTCGCTCCGATTCGCCCGATTCGCTGGGTGAGGACGAGGATCACCTGCTGCCGGGCGAGGACGAGGAGTACGACGAGCCGCGGGGGGAGCTGATCGACGAATCGGAGAGCGAAGCCGCTCCCGCTGCGATCGACTGAGTAGCCGGAGGACCGCGTCGTGTCGCTCAACAAGGCGATGATCATCGGCAATCTCGGCCGTGATCCCGAGATGCGCTACACCCCTGGCGGCCAGGCGGTCACCCAGTTCACGGTGGCCGTCAATCGCAACTACAAGGGCCAGAACGGGGAGTGGCAGGAAGAGACCGAATGGTTCCGCGTCGTCGTCTGGGGCCAGCAGGCCGAGCGTGCCGCGGAGTACCTGCGCAAGGGCAACAAGGTCTACATCGAGGGTCGGCTGCAGACCCGCCAGTGGGAAGACAAGGACGGCCAGAAGCGCTACACGACCGAGCTGGTGGCCAACCAGGTGACCAACCTCGAGCGCCGCAACCGCGATGAAGATGGCGATCCGGGTCCCGTGGCGGGGGCAGCCCCGGGTGGCGCCGCCCGACCCGCCCGGCCGGTCCGCGCCGATGAACCGGGCGTTGCCGCCGGCGACAAGCTTGACGAAGGCAACTTCGACGACCTTCCGTTCTAGGCGGTCGAACCTGCCTCGCCGCCAGCACCACTGACCACATCACCGGGAGACCAGACCACCGATGCCCCCAATCCAGAGCAAATCGAAGAAGCGTGACGATTACTACCGCGACCGCCGCCGCCGCAAGGTCTGCGCGTTCTGTGCCGACAAGACCGTCCTGATCGACTACAAGGAGGTCAACCGCCTCCGTCGCTACCTGTCCGAGCGGGCCAAGATCGAGCCCCGCCGTAAGACGGGGACCTGCGCCGGCCACCAGCGCGAGCTGTCCGTTGCGCTCAAGCGCGCCCGCCACGTCGCCCTGCTGCCGTACGCCCCCCAGCACCTGCGCCCCTGACGCCCTGAGCATGTCATCGGTGTACCGATGACGATCCTGCTCCTACTCGGCGCGTTCGCGGTCATCCTGGTTGGGGCCGAGCTCTTCACCAACGCGGTCGAGTGGCTGGGTCACCAGCTCGGCCTGGCCGAGGGTGCCGTCGGTTCCGTCCTTGCGGCGGTCGGGACGGCCCTGCCCGAGACGATGATCCCGCTTGTCGCGATCGTCTTCGGGGCAGGCAGCCGATCGGATGCGGTTGGAATCGGGGCGATCCTGGGCGCCCCGTTCATGCTGGCGACCCTGGCCATGTTCGTGACGGGCCTGGCCGTGATCGTCCGGGTAAGACGGCCGGAAGGTCGAGCGCAACTCGCGATCGACCCGCTCATCCTGGGCCATGACATTCGCGTCTTCGGGCTGACCTACGGCTTCGCGATCAGTGTCGCCTTCCTACCGGCCGACCTGGCCCTCCCGCGCTGGCTGGCGGCCATTGTCCTGATCGGCGCCTACGGCTGGTACGTTCGTGGTCACCTCCGGGTTGAGGCCGGCGAAGCGCCGGCTGATCTGGCTCCGCTCCGTCTCGGGCGCTTCGATCGGGTCGGTTCAGCCGCACTGGCTGCCCCGCGGCGCAGGATCGTGGTCATCCAGCTCGGCGTCGCCCTGGCCGCCATCATCGGCGGAGCCGTGGTCTTCGTCAGCGCGGTCGAGACGCTGGCCCGCTCGATCGGGTTGGACGAGACGCTGCTCAGCCTGGTCATCGCCCCGATCGCGACAGAACTGCCCGAGAAGCTCAACAGCGTGATCTGGATCCGGCGTGGCAAGGACACCCTGGCCCTCGGCAATATCACCGGGGCGATGGTCTTCCAGGCAGCGATTCCAACCTCGATCGCCCTCGTCTTCGCCTCGAGCCAGTGGTCGATTGGCGCTGGGTCCTGGGTCGCCTTCGCGTCGGCCGGGGTCGCCCTCGCCTCGACGGCGCTCATCTTTATCCCGATGATCCGGACCGGCCGGCTTCACGGCCAGAGGATGCTGGTCGGCGGCGCCCTGTACCTCGTGCAGCTCGGGCTGGTGGTCGCCAGCCTGTCCGGCGCGATCGCCGCGTAGCCGAGGGCCCGGGGCGCCCATCAGCCCGAGCGCGGGCTACAGCAGCGGAACGTCCGGTGGGTCGGCGCTGTCGAAATTGACAAGAGCGCCGTTTGGTGACGCTTATGGTCGATCGCGACGATGGAATGCGGTCGACGGCCTCGGCTCCGCGCGGATTCGTGCACGGAGGCGCTCGGCCAGACCTCGATCGAGCCCGAAGACCACCCAACTTCGACCATAACGTGCGCTGGGGCGCGCGTTTGGCAAGAACCCGCAGGGTGGGTCGGGGTGGGGTCCGTGCCGGGTCCTGGGACGCGCCGGGGTGCCCACAGAACATCAAGACGCCGGTCTTGGATCCCGGCAAGCTCCGTGGCCGCCGCCACCGCTCGAGTTTCGTCCCGGCGTGAGCGTGGCGCGGCACGAATCCGCGCAGCCAAGGCTGAGGTGAACCTCCTGAGGCACCAGCAATGGCGGGTTTCGGTCCGTCGATGGTGTTTTGATGTTCTGTGTGCACATCCGGGCGAATCTCGGCTCGGGCCCACGTCGGAACCCGCGCCCGGCGGAACGGCCCCACCACGGAACCCCGGCCCAGCGCGGAACGCCGGGGGCCCGGGCGCACGAGCCAACGGGGGAGGGGCCACGGGCCGCTGGTATGATCTGGGCTCATGGTTCGCGCGCCGCCGTCGCGGCGCCAGGCACAGGAGTTCCCGCCGATGCTGACCGACAAACCCAGCGAGACCAGGACGGCGGGCGCTGCCCCCTCGCTCAGTCCCGTCCCTGACGCCCCGGCGCCGTTCGACCTCGAGTCGCTGACCTGCTATTTCCAGGGTGGCTACGTGCCGATGCGCGACGCGAAGGTCAGCATCATGACCCACGCATTCATGTACGGAACTGCAGTCTTCGAGGGGATCCGGGCGTACTGGAACAAAGAACAGGGCCAACTCTATGGCCTCTTCCTGCGTGAGCACGTCGAGCGGATCCGGCACTCCTGCCGGATCATGATGATGGAGCCGGTGCCGCCGGTCGACGAGCTCGTCGCGATCATCACCGAGGTGATCCGCCGGAACCACTTCCGCGAGGACGTCTACATCCGGCCCTCGTTTTACAAGTCGACCAAGGCGATCGGCGTCCGCCTGCACCACCTCGACCACGACCTGTGCGTGGTCGCCTTACCCTTCGGCGACTACATCGAGACCGAGAAGGGGGTCCGGGTGATGACCTCGTCCTGGCGGCGCAATGCCGACGAGGCGCTGCCCGCCCGGGGCAAGATCACCGGCGGCTACGTCAACATGGCCTTCCAGAAATCGGAGGCCGAGATGAACGGCTTCGACGAGGCGATCGTCCTGACCGCAGCCGGCCATGCCTCGGAGGCCTCGGCGGCGAACCTGTTCGTCGTTCGGGACGGCGTCGTGCTCACGCCGCCGGTCTACGACGACATCCTCGAAGGGATCACCCGCACAGCGATGATCGAGCTATGTCGGGCCGAGGGCCTGCCGGTCGAGGTCCGTTCGGTCGATCGATCGGAGCTCTACATCGCCGACGAGATCTTCCTGTGCGGGACCGGCGTCCAGGTCTCGCCAGTGATCGAGGTCGACCACCGGGCAGTTGGCTCGGGCGAGGTCGGACCGATCGGCCGGGCAATCTCCGCCCGCTACTTCGACGCGGTCCGGGGCCGGCTGCCCGAGTACGGTCACTGGTTGACCCCGATCACCTGAACAGGGCGCCGGCGCGGGACCAGGCGCCGAGCCGGCCTCAGGGCCCCGGGGGCGGGGTGAGGGTAGGCGTGGATCTTCCGGTCGTCACGATGATGTCAGCCGTGACGTTCGGATCGTCGACCAGTTGCGCCTGCACGCCGAACACCTTCTGGAGGAGGGCAACCGTGGCCGGCAGGGAGGTCTCCCGGCCGTTGTAGACCTTGATCACGGTGGTCGCCGGTGTCGCGGGCGGCCGCTGCGTCTGGGCCACTGCCGCCAGGCCCTCGTATTCGAGGAAGGCCACCAGCGAGTTGGCCTGGCCCGACTTGCCCGAGCCATTGACGACCCAGATCGTGCCGTCTTCGACCGCGACCGCGTCGCGCAGGGCCTCGAGCTTGGGATCGATCTTGAACGCATTGAGGACCGTGCTCCGGATCAGCGCGACGTTCGGAAAGAGGTTTGAACTGATCGGGTAGTTCTGGCTTTCAAAGCGCGGCGGCGAGAAGACGTACGAGCGAATGTTCGAGGTATTGACCTGGCTCGAGAGCTGGATCAGGGCCGGCAGCTGGTCGACCGGGATGTCCGTCTTGAACGACGTCTTGAGCGTGCTGAGCAGGGCCTGCAGGTTGTTGAGCACCGCCTGCGGGCTGGTCTGCTCGCGGATCGAGAGGATCATCCGCTGCTGGCGCGAGGCACGGTCGAAGTCATTCGAACCATGGCGCGACCGGGCGTAGATGAGGGCTTGAGCGCCGGTCATGTGCTGGACGCCTGCCGGGATGTAGACCCGCAGGTCGGTCCCGTTGTCGCCCGGATACTTGTCATCGACGACCGGGTTCTGGACGTCGATTGTCACCCCGCCGAGGGTGTCCACGACCTGCCGGAAGCCCTGGAAGTTGACCATCACGTAGTACTGGATGTTGAGGTGGTAGAGCGTGCCCAGGGTCTCCTTCAGGGCGTTGAATCCGCGCGCGTTGCCAGTGCCGGGAAAGGCGTCGGGACGGTTCCGGGCGTTCAACCAGAGGCTGTTGATCTTGCCCTGGTAGACAGACCCGAAGACGCCCTGCGCAGACGCCGGCAGGGGCACGTTGACCGTGTCGCGGGGCAGGCTGAACATCGCCACGTTCTTGGTCACCGGATCGATCGAGACGACGATCATCGTGTCCGTGTTGAAGGTTGTGTCGCCCTGGCGCTGGTCGACCCCCAGGAGCAGGATGTTCAGGCGCTCGGTATGGTTCCAGGCGGGCACCGGCGACGTCGAGGGGAGAGTCGTACCGACCGGCGGGAGCGACAGGGTGGGGGTCGGCGAGTCGGTGCTGGCCGGTCCATCGCTCGGGTTGGGCGAGCCGATGGGCGACGCGTCGCAGTTGGCGTCCTGGATGCAGCTGACGATGTCCTGGGCTGCCCCGCCGTACTTGGCCACAACGGCGTGGGTGCCGGCGATGACCAGGCAGACGGCGGCCAGGCCGGCCAGCGAGATCGGGTTGAGCCGGACCGTCTGGCGGCCCAGGCGACCGTCGCCGGAGGCCTGGGCGTTGACGAAGGCAACGACCCGGTAGGCGTCGATCGCGGCAATCGCCCGGTAGACGAGCGCGACCAGGTTGCCGGCAAGGATCAGCCCCAGGTTTGCCACGACAAGGATCGCCGAGCCGATCGCGCCCATCTTGAGGAAGACCCCAAACAGCAGGGCGAGCAGCAGCAGGGCCGGCGCAGCGAAGCCGATCGCCCGGGTCCAGGCGTGCGCGTAGGCGTGTCCCAGGCCGGGAAAGAGCAGGGACAGGAACGCTGCCCCGAAGGCCGATTGCTGGCGCGGACGCGGTCGCGCTTCCTCCGGGGGCTGCATCGCGGGTAGGATACTCGGACCTCCACTTGTCCGCCGTCCGGGGTTCAGCCGTCGGTGTCCGGCGAGGGCGAGGTTCCAGACGATCAACCGAGGTCCGATGTTTCGACCCGTCAGCGCCAAGCCCGATCTCATCGGTGCCGAGCACGAGATGCTCGCCCGATGGCGTGACCGGCAGACGTTCGCGCGCCTCCGCGCCCAGAACGCCAGAGGTCCGCACTGGAGCTTCCTCGACGGACCGATCACGGCCAACAACCCGATGGGCGTCCACCACGCCTGGGGGCGGACGTACAAGGACATCTTCCAGCGCTTCCGGGCGATGCTCGGCTTTGATCAGCGCTTCCAGAACGGCTTCGATTGCCAGGGATTGTGGGTCGAGGTCAACGTCGAGCGGGACCTGGGCCTGGCCAACAAACGTGACATCGAGGCCTACGGGATCGCCGAGTTCGTGAGCCTGTGCAAGCAGCGGGTCCTGACCTTCGCCGCTCGCCAGACCGAGCAATCGATCCGGCTCGGGATGTGGATGGACTGGAACGACCCGGACGAGCTGCGCCGCCTGCGGGACCTGCTGGCGGCGGACCCGGCCACGCCGACGACGATCGAGGGACCGGCCGGTCCGGTCAGCGATTCGGTCGAGATGCTCGTCGGTCGGCTGGGCATGCCGGACCTGGGCGGCTCGTACTTCACGTTCAGCAACGAGAACAACGACCTGATCTGGGGCTTTCTGGCCGAGTGCCACCGGCGGGGCTGGCTGTACAAGGGCCACGACACGATGCCCTGGTGCACCCGCTGTGGAACGGGCATGAGCCAGCACGAGATGACCGAGGGCTATCGCGACCGGGAGGATCCCGGGCTGACGATCAAGCTGCCCCTCGTGGACCGACAGGGTGAGGCGCTCCTCGTCTGGACGACCACGCCCTGGACACTCACCTCGAACGTCGCGGCCGCCGTCGGGCCCAACCTGCGCTACGTCCAGGTCCGCCAGGGCGACTCGACCTACTGGCTTGCTCGCGGCACCCTGAAGTCGGCCCTCGACGTGGCCGCCCACGGACCGTTCGAAGTCCTGGGCGAGCTGACCGGTTCGGAGCTGGTCGGCTGGCGTTACGAGGGACCGTTCGACGACCTGCCGGCGGTCCGGCGGGCCTTCGCGCGAGATGGCGATCGCCCGGCCTACGAGCACCGGGTCGTGCCCTGGAGCGAAGTCGGCGAGGGCGAAGGCACCGGGATCGTCCACGTCGCGCCGGGCTGCGGAGCGGAGGACTTTGCGCTGGGCCGGGTGCTCAACCTGCCGGTCATCGCCCCGCTCGATGAGGCCGGCCTGTACCTCGACGGCTTCGGCTCGTACACCGGCCGGGATGTCCGCGACGTGGCCGAACCGATCATCGATCACCTCCGGGGCCACCATCGGTTCTACCGGCTCGAGACGATCACCCACCGCTACCCGCACTGCTGGCGCTGCGGAACGGCGCTCGTCTTCCGGCTCGTCGACGAGTGGTACCTGCGGATGGGCGAGGTCTACGATCGTCCGCGCAACGAGCTGAGCGAGGCCGAGATCGAGGACAGCCTGCGCTATCAGATCATGGCGGCGGTCGATGAGATCCACTGGATCCCGGGCTTCGGCTATGAGCGGGAGCTCGACTGGCTCCTGAACATGCACGACTGGATGATCTCGAAGAAGCGCTACTGGGGTCTGGCCCTGCCGATCTACGACTGCCCGGCATGCGGCCAGGTCGACGTCATCGGCGGCCGCGAGGAGCTGCGCGAGCGGGCGGTCGAGGGCTGGCCGGCATTCGAGGGCCACACGCCCCATCGTCCGTACGTCGACGCGGTCAGGATCGCCTGCTCGGGCTGCGGCGCCGTGGTCAGCCGGGTGCCCGACGTCGGCAACGTGTGGCTCGACGCCGGGATCGTCCCGTTCTCGACGCTCCACTACCGCGAGGACCCGGCCTACTGGGCGGAGTGGTTCCCGGTGGACTTCGTGACCGAGAGCTTCCCGGGCCAGTTCCGCAATTGGTTCTACGCGATGCTGGCGATGTCGACCGTGCTGCGCCGCCAGGCGCCCTACCGGACCATCTTCGGGTATGCCACGCTGCTGGCCGAGGACGGTGCCCCGATGCACAAGAGTGCCGGCAACGCGATCGAGTTCGACGAGGCCGCTGAGCGGATGGGCGTCGACGTGATGCGCTGGATGTACGCCAGCGCCCGACCCGACGACAACATCCTCTTCGGCTGGCAGGCCGCCGATGAGGCCCGACGGCGGCTGCTGATCCTGTGGAACGTGTACGCCTTCTTCGTCACGTACGCCCGCCTCGCCGGCTGGTCGCCGGCGACGAGCAAGGCCGGACCGGTTGCGGCCCGCTCCGCGCTTGATCGCTGGGTCCTCTCACGGGTGGCCGGCCTGGCCGACCGGGTCGAGGAACGGCTGCGCGACTACGACACGAACGGCGCGACCCGGCTGATCGAGGAGACCATCGACGACCTGTCGACGTGGTACCTCCGGCGGTCTCGCCGGCGCTTCTCGAGGGCCGGCGACACGAGCGATCGCGATGCGGCCTTCGCCACGCTTCATGCCGTCCTCGTCGCCCTCGTCCGGGTGATGGCTCCGATCCTGCCGTTCATGACCGACGGGATCTACGACAACCTCGTCGCGACCGGCGACTCGGCGGCGCCCGACAGCGTCCACCTCACGACCTGGCCGGCGGCCGAGCTGGCAGGCCTTCGGGACGACGACCTGGAAGCGGCGATGGCAACGGTGCGACGGGCCGTCGATCTCGTCCGGACACTTCGTTCGGCGGCCGGTCTCAAGGTCCGCCAACCGCTCGCCCGACTGTGGTTGGCCCTGCCCGGGGGCGACCTCACCGAACGGGTGGCCCTCCTCGAACTGCTCGCCGACGAGGTCAATGTCAAGGCGGTCGAGCTGATCGGCGATGAGTCCGCGCTGGTGGACCGGCGGGTCAAGCCGCTGCTGCCCAGGATCGGTCGGAAGTATGGCGACCGGATCCCGGCGATCATGGCCGCGGCCCGGGCGGGTGAGTTCGAGATCCGGCCGGACGGCGGAGTTGACCTGGCCGGGCTGCACCTGGCGGCCGATGAGGTCGAGATCCTGGCTACGCCCCGACCGGGCACGGCCGTCGCCCACGACGAGGGCCTGGTTGTCGTGATCGACACGCAGCTCACGCCGGCGCTCCTCGCCGAGGGCGACGCCCGCGAGCTCCAGCGGGCAATCCAGGACCTGCGCCGCGAGGCCGAGCTGGCCCTCGATGCCCGGATCGATGTCTGGCTCCTGCCTCTGCCGGAAACGCTCCAGCCGTATCTCGATGCGCTGCGCAGCGAGACCCTCGCCGACACCCTTCGGCCGGGGCCCGCGCCGAGCGCCCTGCCGCGGGCCGCGGTCGAGCTGGCGAGTGGCATGGTCGAGCTCGCCTTGCGCCCGGCAGCCGGCGACCGCTAGCCTGATGACCGAGGAGACGACACCCGGCGTGACCGAAGCCGAGGTTCGCAGCCGTCCTGCCTGGCTCATCTTCGGCGGCCTGGCCGTCGTTGTCGTCGTGCTGGATCAGCTGGCCAAGGCGTGGATCGTGGCGAACCTCGTGCCGGGCCAGGTCGTGGATGTCGTGGGCAGCTCGGTCCGGCTCATCTTCTCGCGCAACAACGGGGCCCTGTTCGGGCTGTTCAGCAGCTCGGCCACCCTGTTCGGGATCGGCAGCCTGGCGGTCCTCGTCCTGATCGTCTGGTACCACGCGCGGGCGCCCCGCAACCTGCTCCTGTCGATCGCCCTCGGCCTGCTCCTCGGCGGTGCCGTGGGCAACCTCGTCGACCGGCTCCGGATTGGCTATGTCGTTGACTTCGTGGACATCGGATTGGGTACGCTCCGCTTCTTCACGTTCAACGTTGGCGATTCGGCGATCAGCACGGCGATCCTGCTCCTCCTGATCATCGCGATACGACCGGCACCGCGGCCCGCGAATGCCGATGCCTGACCAGCCGGCCGGCACGATCCCGGAAGCAGAAGGGCCAGCCACCGGCCCACGCACGTTCGTCGTGCCCGACGGAGCGAGCCAGCAGCGGGTTGATCGGTTCGTGGCCGACCGGGCCGGCCTGTCCCGGAGCTATGTCCAGCGCCTGATCTCGGATGGCCGATTGACCCACGACGGCGTGGCGCTCAAGGCGAACACGCTCGTCGGCGCCGGGGACGTCCTGGACCTGGATGTCCCGCCGGCCGTCAAGCTGGAGGTGGCCGGTGAAGCGATCCCGCTCGTGATCGCCTACGAGGACGCCGACCTGCTGGTCGTGAACAAGCCGACCGGCCTCGTGGTCCATCCCTCGCCCGGCCACGACTCGGGGACGCTCGTCAATGCCCTGCTTGGCCGGGCCGACGGCGCCGAGTACGGCGGCATCGCCGGAGTGCGCCGGCCGGGGATCGTGCATCGCCTTGATCGGGACACGAGCGGCCTGCTGATCGTGGCCAAGACGGACGTCGCCCAGGCCAGCCTGATGGCCCAGCTCAAGGCGCGCCGGGTGAAGAAGACCTATCTCGCGCTCGTGCAGGGCGGCGTCTCGGCCGCGGTCGGGCGGATCGAGGCCCCGATCGGCCGCGACCCGAAGATGCGGACCCGGATGGCGGTGGTCAACGATGGTCGGGCCTCGACCACCGGCTATCGGGTCCGCGAGCGGTTCGCCGGCTGGACCCTGCTCGAAGTGGACCTGATCACCGGCCGGACCCATCAGATCCGGGTCCATCTCGAGGCGATCGGCCACCCGATCGCCGGCGATCCGGTTTACGGAACGGGCACCTCGCGGCGCGGCCCGGACGGCCTCGAGCGGCTCTTCCTGCACGCCTGGCGACTCGAGTTCAGCTCGCCCACCCGGGGCGACCTCATCCGGGTGACGGCCGAGCTGCCCGACGAGCTCGAGTCGCCCCTGGCCCGCCTGCGCTCAGCGACGCCCGGTGGGGCGGCTGGGACTCGATGACGCCGGGCGAGGGCGCGCCGGGAGCAATGCTCGTCGTCGTCTCCGGGCCGTCCGGCGTCGGCAAGGACGCCATCCTCGATGTCCTCCAGCGCCTGCCCGGGCACACCGACCACCACTACGTGGTTACCTGCACGACCCGGGCCCGGCGGCCCGGCGAGATCGACGGGCTGAGCTACCACTTCCTCGGGCGGGAGCGATTCCTCGCGTTGCGCGACGCGGGCGGCCTGCTCGAGGCGAATGAGGTCCACGGCAACTGGTACGGGACGCCCCGCGACCAGGTGGCCGAGGCGCTGGCGGCCGGCCGGCACGCAATCCTGAAGATCGACGTCCAGGGCGCCGAGGTCGTCCGGGCCCGGGTGCCCGACGCCCTGCTCATCTTCGTCACGCCGCCCTCGATCGAGGCCCTCGCGGATCGTTTGAAGGCGCGTGACACGGAGACTGCCGCGGAGCTGGAGCTGCGCCAGCTAAACGCGGCAGCCGAGCTTGCCCGCCAGCAGGACTACGACTACGTCGTGGTCAACGAGACCGGTCAGCTGGCGCGAACCGCCGAGCGGATCGGCGAGATCATCGTGGAGGAAGCGGCTCGCCACGCGGGGCGCCGGGTCCGGATCTGATGGCGATTCAGCCTGCGCTCGAGCGACTCGTCGAGGTTGCGATCGATGCGGCCGGGGCGGGCGGGGCACGGACCTACACCTACGCGGTGCCCGACTCGCTGGCTGGACTCGAGGCGGGTGAGGCCGTCCTGGTTGAATACGGCCGGCGGCAGGCCCTCGGCGTGGTGATGGGCGAGGCGGCCGGCCGGCCGGGCACCGGCGTCAGGATGAAGCCGATCCTCGAGCGGGTTCGCGCCGAGGGCCCGCTCCTGCCGGCGTTGTCGCTCGACCTGGCTCGCTGGATTTCCGGCCACTATCTCGCGCCCGCCGCGTTCGTCCTGCGGGCGATGCTCCCGCCGGGGATGCTCGAACGGCTGGAGCTCGTAGCCGAGGTCCGCCCGGACCGGTTGCCCGGGGCGAGTGAGGATCGAGTCAGCGCCGATCACCAGGGCTCGTTCAGCGCCGAGGATCAGGACCTCGTCCAGCAGCTCCTGGCCGGCCCCCGTGCCGCCCGTGACTTTGCGGCGCCGGAAGGTCGGGCAGGCCTTCTGCGGCGCCTGCGCAGCCTGGCCGCTCGGGATGTGATCGACCTCGACTGGACGCTCACCGCCGCCGCGGCCGGGCCGCGCTACGAGCGCTGGGCCCTGGCGACCGAGCCGGGCCGGACGGCCGCGGCAACGCTGGCCGGTGCCGGGCGGCTCGAAGGCCGCCCGCTCGGGCCGCGCCAGGCTGGCCTGCTGGCGGAGCTGGCCGAAGCTCCCGAAGGGATCGCTGGAGCCGAGCTGGCCGGTCGGCATGGCACGTCTGCCCTCGCCGGCCTCGTCCGGCGCGGGCTGGTGGCCGTGGACGTCCGCCAACGGCCTCGCCGGCCGCTGGCCCGGCGCGCCGCGGGACGCCGCGGCGCCCGGCCCCGCGTCTCGCCGTTGACCGGGCCGCAGGCCGAGGCGGCGGGGCTGATCCGGCTCGCCCTTGAGGAGCGCGACCCGACGCCCCTGCTGCTGGACGGGGTGACCGGCGGCGGCAAGACCGCCGTCTACGTCGAGGCGATCGCGGCAAGCCTGGAGCTGGGCCGGCCGGTGCTCCTCCTGGTACCGGAGATCGCCCTCGCGTTGCCCCTGGTGGACCGCCTGCGGGCCGACCTCGATGCCCGGATCGCCCTGCTCCACTCGGGCCTGGGCGAAGGCGAGCGGGCCGATGAGTGGCGACGGGTCCGGGCCGGAATCGTGGATGTCGTCGTCGGGACGCGCCTGGCCGTGCTCGCCCCGCTCGCCGACCTTGGCCTGGTGATCGTCGACGAGGAGCACGAAGGGACCTACAAGAGCGACAGGACGCCACGCCTCCAGGCTCGCGACACGGCAATCCAGCTGGCCGAGCTGGCCGGCGCCGCGGTCGTCCTGGGCAGCGCCACACCCGCCGTCGAGACCGTCGGTCGGGTTCGAGCCGGCACGTGGCGCCGGGTGGCCCTGCCGAGCCGGCCGAGCGGAGCGCCGCCGATCGTCGAGGTCGTCGACCTGCGGGCGGAGCTGGCTGGGGGTAACCGCGGCCTGATCTCGGGCCGCCTCACTGACGAGCTGGCCCGCCTCGATCCGGTTTCGGATGAGCGGGCGATCCTGGTGATCAATCGACGCGGCAGCGCGTCGGTCGTGATGTGTCGCGATTGCGGTGCCGTCCAGGTCTGCCCAGAGTGCGAACGTCCGCTCGTCTTCCACCAGGCCGGGATGAGCTTGCGCTGCCATCACTGCGGTACGGCCGCTCCGCTCGCGACGCGCTGCCCCGCTTGCGCCTCGCCCCGGATCCGCTATCTCGGGGGTGGCACCGAGCGGGTGGAACGCGAGGTCCGGGGGCGCTTCCCGGGTCTGCGGGTGGGTCGCCTCGACCGCGACGTCGTCGAACGCAAGGGCGCCGCCGAGCGCCTGATCGACGCCTTCACGGAGGGCCGGCTGGATGTTCTGGTCGGGACCAGCCTCGTGACCAAGGGACTCGATATCCCGGAAGTGACCCTGGTCGGAGTCGTCAGCGCGGACATCGCCCTCAACCTGCCCGATGAACGTGCCGCCGAGCGGACCTACCAGTTGCTCGCCCAGGCCGTTGGCCGGGCGGGCCGGGGCGACCGTCCCGGCCTGGCGATCATCCAGAGTTACCAGCCGGACCATCCGGCGATCCGGGCGGTGGCGACCGCTGATCCGGCCGCCTTCTACGATGCCGAGCTCGAATCACGACGGCGGTTCGGCTCGCCGCCCTTCGGACGGCTGGTCAAGCTGACGATCGGGCTCGAGAACGCCGCGGCGGCCGAGAACGGCGCGCTCCTCCTGGCCGAGGCGCTCCGGACGCGAGCCGCGGAGCGGGGGAGTGCTGTGGCCGTCATCGGCCCGGCCCCGGCGTTCCTGCGGCGCCGGGCCGGCAAGTGGCGCTGGAACGTGGTCCTTCGCGGCGCTGACCCAGTGGCCCTGCTGGACGGCGGTCCCGACGCACCGTGGGCCGTGGATGTCGATCCCGAGTCGCTCCTGTGAGCTTCGATATACTCCGGCGACGATGAGTGTCAAACCGATCGCCATGCTGGGCGACCCGCGGCTGCGCCTGAAAGGCGAACCAGTCGACAGCTTCGGCAAGTTCCTCCACGGCCTGCTCGACGACCTGGCCGACACGATGCGCCACGCGCCGGGGGTCGGCCTGGCAGCGCCCCAGCTGGGCGAGGCCAAACGAGCCTGCGTCGTCGAGGTGCAGGCGCGCCTGTACGAGCTGGTCAACCCGCGGATCGTGCGTTCAACGGGCGACGACACGGACCTCGAGGGCTGCCTGTCGGTGCCCGGCTACGTCGCCTACGTCACCCGCCGCGAGAAGGTCTGGGTGGTTGCCCAGGATCGCCGCGGTCGAATGTTCAAGGTCGCCGGCAGCGGCCTCCTCGGACGGGCCCTCCAGCACGAGCTCGATCATCTCGACGGCAAGCTCTACATCGACTACCTCGAATCGATGGACGAGTTGATCGCGGTCGGCCAGGGTGACGAGGACGCCGAGTCCGAGCCAGGTGAGGATGGTCCCAGCAGCAGCGCCATTCGCGAGGCGACCCACGCCCTCGCCTGACGAGCGGGCCCGGGTCGTCTTCCTGGGTAGCGGCATGTTCGCCGTGCCGATCCTTGAGGGCCTCCTCGGGGACCCGACGGTCGAGGTCGTCGGAGTGGTGAGCGCGCCGGATCGACCGGCCGGCCGAGCGGTTGCCGTGCGCGCCGTCCCGGTCGCGACCCTCGCCCGGCGCCGCGGCCTGCGCCTGTTGCAGCCGGCCCGCGTGCGGTCGCCCGAGTCCATCGTCGAGATCGGCGGTCTGCGGCCTGACCTGGGCCTCCTGGCCGACTACGGCCAGATCGTGCCGTCGGTCCTGCTCGACCTGGCGGCGCAGGGCATGCTCAACCTGCATCCCTCGCTCCTGCCGCGCCATCGAGGCGCAACGCCGATCCCGGCCGCGATCCTGGCCGGGGACCGGCAGACCGGAGTCAGCCTCTTCCGAATGGACCCCGGCCTCGACAGCGGACCACTCATCGCCAGTGCGGTCCTGCCCCTGGCCGGCACGGAGACGGCGCCCGAGCTCGAGGCCCGCCTGGCCCGCCTGGCCGCCGATCTGCTGGCTCGCTCGCTGGAGCCCTGGCTCCGGGGCCGGCTCGTGGCCCGGCCCCAACGGGCCACGGGGATCAGCCTCAGCCAGCCACTCCGGCGGGCCGATGGCCGTCTCGACCCAGGCCGTCCGGCCAGCGAGCTCGAGCGCCAGGTCCGCGCCTACCTGGGCTGGCCGGGCAGCTTCATCGAGACAGCCGTGGGCCGACTCGTCGTCCAGCACGCCTCGCTTGGCCCGGATCTCGGTGCCCGGCCCGGCACGATCGTGGCCTACGCCGGCGACGGCCCAGGCCTGGCCCTGGCGACCGCTGCCGGATCGCTGATCCTGGACGAGGTCCAGCTCGCCGGAAGCCGGCGGATGACCGGCGCCGAGCTGCGCCGCGGACGCCCGCTGATCGTCGGCGCGCCGGCCGAGCGATAATCGGGCGGATGTCTGCCGATCTTCGACCCGGCCTCGCCGGCCTGCCGCCGGAGTCGCTGGCGGCCTGGTTCGCCGAGCGCGGCCACGCCTCGTTCCGCGCCCGTCAGCTGAACGCTGGGCTATGGGCCAGCGGCGCCACGGCCGCGTCCTCGATCGGGACCCTGCCGGCGGCGCTTCGTTCGGAGATCGACGCGGCATTCTCGCTCGACACGGTGGCCGATACGGAGCTCCGGCTGGCCGACGATGGCCGGACCGAAAAGGCCCTCCATCGACTGGCCGACGGGGCCTTGATCGAGTCGGTCGTGATGCATTACCCGGCCCGGCGGACGGCCGATGGGCAGCAGCGCGAACGCAACACCGTCTGCATCTCGAGCCAGGCCGGCTGCGCGGTCGGCTGTCCGTTCTGCGCGACCGGCGAGCTCGGTTTCAGCCGCGACCTGTCGACCGCCGAAATCGTCGACCAGGTCCGCTCCGCGGCCCGACGACTTGCACATCGTGATCGCCGCCTGACCAACGTCGTGTTCATGGGGATGGGCGAGCCATTGCTCAACCTGGATCGCGTCCTGGAGGCCATCGCGGCGCTGGCCGACCCGGATCGCTTTGGCCTGGGCGCCCGGCACATCACCGTCTCGACCTCGGGTGTCGTGCCCGGGATCCGCCGCCTGACTGCGCTCGGTCCCCAGTTCACCCTGGCCGTGAGCCTGCACGCGGCGCGGGACTCCCTTCGCGATGTCCTCGTGCCGCTCAACCGTCGCTGGCCCGTGGCGGAGGTGGTGGGGGCTGCCCGTGACCACGCCCGGGTCACCGGCCGGCGGGTCTCCTACGAGGTCACTCTGATCGATGGCGTGAACGACACGGATGCCGACGCCGATGCCCTGGCCGGCTTGCTCCGAGGTGACCTCTGTCACGTCAACCTGATTCCGATGAACCCAGTTGCCCATACCCCCTGGACGGCCAGTCCGATCGAGCGGATCGAGCGGATCGCCGCCCGCCTCCGGCGCGATGGCATCGCGGTCACGATCCGGCGCAACCGGGGCCAGGAGGTGGGCGCCGCGTGCGGCCAGCTTGCCGCCGAGCGGGCCGGCGAGCCGGCCGCGCCGGCGGTCGCCCGTCGGCGAGAGTTGCTCGTCGTGCGTAGCGCGGCCGCCCTGCGCGGTGAGCGGATGACCGAGCCAGCCGAAGCCGGGCTTGTTGCGGCGCTGGCCCACGACGAGGATCGGCTACCGGTTCGGCCGATTCCTGTTGCCTCTGCGCCGACGGCCGGCTGACGGTGGAGGCAGGGTCGGCCGGCGGAGTCCAGATCGCGGCGAGCATCCTCGACGCAGACCTGGCGAACCTGGGCAACGCGCTCCGTCGAGTGGAGCAGGCCGGCGCCGACCGGATCCATCTCGACGTGATGGACGGCCACTTCGTGCCCAACTTCACGTTCGGCCCGAAGATGATCCGGGCACTCCGGCCGCGAACCCGCCTGCCGTTCGACGCCCACCTGATGATCTCCAACCCGGCCCGCTACATCGACGAGTTCATCCGCGCCGGCTGCGACTCGATCACAATCCATGTCGAGATCGATGAACCGGTCGAGCCGACCCTCAGGCTGATCCGCCGGGCCGGGCGGCGGGCCGGCCTGGCGCTCAGGCCGACGACTCCGCTGGCAGCCCTCGAACGCTACCGCGGTTTGTTCGAGATCGTCCTGGTGATGACCGTCGAGCCGGGATTCGGCGGCCAGTCGTTCCTGGCCGGTGCCGCCGCCAAGATCGGCGCCGTTCACGCCGATCGCCGCCTGGGTGATCAGCCCCTCGAGGTTCAGGTCGACGGCGGGATCAACGAGCTGACCGCGGCGGACGTCGGGGCGCTCGGCGTGGACGTCGTGGTGGCCGGTTCGGCGCTCTTTCGGAAGGGGCGTGACATGGCGGTCGAGATGGGCCGCATCCGGGCCGCGGCTGATGCCGGACGGGCGCGGTGACCCAGGAGACGCCCATTTCCGAGGTTGCTGTACCGGACACTCCGCCGGCTCGCCTGGGACGGCGCAACGACCGGATCCTGGCCTGGTCGGTCGGCGGCTACATCGTGATCCTGTCGGCCCTGATGATCGTCAAGGGCGTCTCAATCACGCCCGATGTCCTGGTGGTCGCCCTGGGCCTGGCCGCGGTGATCCTCGGCCGGGGCCGCCTCTTCCTGCGCGACTGGATCCCGTTCATCGGCCTGTTCTTCGCCTACGAGCTGATGCGCGGCTACGCCGACAACTTCGGTGCGAGCATCCATGTCGCTGACTTCATCGCCATCGACAAGTTCCTGTTCTTCGGCCACCTGCCGACCCAGGTCTTCCAGGACTGGTTCCATCCGACGACCGGGATCGACTACCTCGCGATCGTCGCCACTGTCTTCTACTTCCTGCATTTCCCGCTGCCGCTGGCCGTGGGGTTCTTCCTGTGGCTACGCCGGCGGCGGGTCTACTACGACTTCGTGGCCGCGATCATCATCCTGAGCATGGCCGGCTTCGTGACCTACCTGCTCCTGCCGGTCGGGCCGCCGTGGTACGCCGCCCAGCACGGCTTCCTGCCTGGACCGAACGGCACGCCGGCGATCAGCTACCTGAAATCGAGCGCATTCGACGACATCGCCCGGTTCTTCGGCTTCCAGGGCAACTACCTGTACAGCTACACCATCTACGACATCAACCCGAACGATGTCGCGGCATTCCCTTCGCTCCACGCGGCCTACCCGACCCTGGCCTTCCTGTTTGCACGGCGGGCCTTCGGGCGGATCGGCTACCTGATGATCGGTTACGCGGCCTGCGTCTGGTTCGCCGTCATCTACCTCGGTGACCACTACCTGATCGACGTCCTCGGTGGGATCGCCTATGCCGCGGTCGCCTACTGGGCGGTGATCCACGCCCCGGGCTGGTTCCGGCGAGGCATCGACCGGGCGGCCGACGAGGAGATCGAGTCGACCCTGGAAGCGGCCGGGCCGGGCGCTGGGGCCGGGACCAGTGGCGGGGCGGTGCTTGGCCGCTTGAACCGGCGAGTGCGCTGGCCGGTCGTCGTCCAGGGACTGGCCCTGGCGGTGGCCGGAGTAATCGCCACGACGGCCCTGATCAAGGGCGATCTCCTGGGCGGCTACTCGACGCCGCTCTACCTGATCCCGTCGGCCGTCGTGCTGATCGGCCTGTGGCGGGTGGCCCTGGGCGCGTTCTCGCGCTAGGTGTCTGGGTCGGGGGACGGGCCCGCTCGAGCAACCTCCGATTCCGTGGCTCGGCGCCAGGGGTCCCGGCCCGAATGGCCAGATGTGGCCGGCATCGACACCGCGCCGTCGATTTCGGCCGAGGCGTCAGGATGTGCGCTCAGAACAACAAGACGCCGATTTCGAAGCGAGACGAGCCCGGCCGGCACTGTCTTGCGCCCAGCTCCAGCCCAGCCCAAGTGTGGCGCGGGACAAAACGGGCGACGAGGC
Source organism: Chloroflexota bacterium (assembly GCA_017881915.1). Taxonomy (GTDB): domain Bacteria; phylum Chloroflexota; class Limnocylindria; order Limnocylindrales; family CSP1-4; genus Palsa-1033. The sequence goes on from JADGQK010000010.1 coordinate 35,396, forward strand.
TCGTCGTCGACGCGGCCCCAGGTGGAAAGGACCGGCTCCCGGTTCGAAACTGGCGGTTTGTTGTTCTGAGTGCACACACCGGCAGGCGGCGCGTCGGCCGCGACCCACCAGTTGCCATATGTCGCCCGCAGCGATCTACCCGGCACGGGCACAAGCGTGGCGAAGCCGCGGGCCAACAACGCGCCGGGGCAAGGCCATGGACCGAAGGGCAGGCCCGCCGAGGGGCCTGGGCGCCTTCTCGCGTTAGGTCAGCGAGCGGCCTTGACGATCGTCCGGCGGCAGCGGGTGCACACGGACTGCTTCTTGGGCTCACCCGAGGCGGTCATGATGACCAGCGGCTGCAGGTTGGGCTGATAGCGGCGGTGGGCACGGACGCGGTTCATCCCGGATGACTGCGGGTTGAAACCGCCCATCGAAACCTTGCCACACACGGCGCATGCTCGGGACATCGCGGATCCTCGGGTCGAACGTTCAGTCATGAAGAACGAGCCGACACCGGCTCGATCAAACGGTACGATAACACATCGGCTCGCTCCGGCTCATGCCGGCACCGTCTACTCCGCTGCTGGAGGCTGCCCTGCCAAGTCCCGCCCGCCCCGAAGCCGGCAAGTCGCTCGTGACCCGGCGGGCGATCCGCCAGGTCGTCCGCGCCGCCGTCTCGAGCAGCTACGGCGTCACCGGCCTCAGTGACGATGGCGTTCGGCAGGGGTTGCTCGCCCGATTCGGCGTTCGGCCGCCGGGGGTCCTTGTCCGTTTCGGCGGCGGCATCGAAGTCGAGCTACGGATCCTGGTCGCAGCCGGCGTGCCGATTGCCGAGGTGGCCCGCCAAGTGGACTCGGCCGTGCGTTACTCGGTCCGCCGCGCGACCGAACGCGAGATCGAGCGGGTCACGATCTATGTCGGCGGCCTGCGCTTCGAGGCCGCTCCGATGCCGGGGCCGCTGCCCGCCGCGGCCGAGCTCGACGGCGCCGATCCAGCGGCGGATCCCGGTGTCGCGGTCGAGCCGATCCCTGGTTCGGACGGCACATGACCCGGTGCGGACGGCGGATGACCGAGCCGGACGCCGGATGACCCAGCGAAGCTGCGATGGCGCCGGGCTCGTCGCCGCCTTCCGGGCAGGCGTGGCCAACCTCGAGACGCACGTTGAGGAGGTCAATGCGCTGAATGTCTTTCCGGTGCCCGACGGCGACACGGGCTCCAACATGCTGGCGACCGTCCGGGTCGCCCTCGAGGAGGCCGAGTCGGTCGCAAGCGAGCCGTCCGGGCGGGTGGCCGCCGCCCTGAGCTTCGGCGCGCTGATGGGCGCTCGGGGCAATTCGGGGGTGATCACCTCGCAGATCTGCCGGGGGCTCGCCGAGGGCCTTGAGGGCAAGCGCCGGTTCAATGGGCTCGATCTTGCCCACGCCCTGGGTCGCGGCGCGGAACTCGCCTATGCCGCCGTCGGGAAGCCGGTCGAGGGCACGATCCTGACGGTGATCCGCGAGGCGGCCGTGGCTGCCAAAGTGGCTGCCGAGCACGACGATGACCTCGAGGCGGTCCTCGGCGCAATCGTCAATGCCGCCGAGGCGGCGGTCGCCCGAACTCCTTCACTGCTGCCGGTCCTGCGTGAGGCCGGGGTAGTTGACGCCGGCGGGCAGGGCCTCTACCGGCTGTTCCAGGGCGCATTGCTCCACCTCGTCGGCCGTTCGCCGGCCGGATCGGTCGGGGCCCGCCAGCGAGCCGGTGCCAAGCCGTCGGTCCTGGTTGCACATGCCGACGAGGGCTTCGGCTACGAGACGATGCTGCTGCTGCAGCCCCGGCCGGGCTCGATCCTTGACCCGGATTCGATCCGCCGGCAGTTCGAGAAGATCGGCGAGTCGGTCGTGGTCGTGGGTGACGGCAAGGCGGTCAAGATCCACGTCCACAGCGAGCACCCCGACGATATCCTGGGGCATGCCCTGACCCTGGGCAGTCTGAGCCGGATCAGCGTCGAGAACCTGGACCACCAGGCGCGCGACGTGCGCGAGCAGCGGGCCACCGAGTTCACCGACGATGCCCTGCCGCAGCCTGGAGGCGCTTCTTCGTCGGAGCGGCCGGTCATCCCCCTGGCCGTCGTTGCCGTGGCCGCGGGCGATGGCCTGGTCGCAATCTTCCGCGATTTCGGCGTCTCAGCCGTCGTTCAGGGTGGCCAATCGGCGAACCCGAGCACGGGCGAGCTGCTCCAGGCAATCGAAGGCGTCAACGCGATCGAGACGCTCCTCCTGCCCAACAACCCAAACGTGATCCTGGCGGCGCGGCAGGTCGCCGCACTGACGTCGCGGGCGGTCCATGTCGTCCCGACCCGCAACGCCGCCGAGGGGATCGCCGCCCTGCTCGCCCTCGATCCAACCCACGATGGAGCGGCCAACGTCGACGAGATGACCGAGGCGGCTCGGGCGATCGAATCGCTGTCGGTGACCACCGCGGTCCGCGATGCGAAGGTGTCCGGCCGCAAGGTTCGCCGAGGCCAGACGATTGTGCTCGACCCGGATGAGGGCCTGGTGGCCGTCGACGGCGATCAGGGGCGAGCCATCGAGGCGGCGATCCGGGGGCTGCGGCCCGGGATCGAGCTGATCACCTTGTTCTACGGCGACGGAGCGGACCTGGCCGAGGCGGAGGAGACGGCCCGCCGGATCAACGCGACCCTCGAGGGTGTTGAGGTGGAGGTCCGCCACGGCGGTCAGCCCCATTACCGGTACCTGATCTCGGCCGAGTAGGCGATGGCGAACGGGCAGCCGGGCCGCCGACCTGTCCCGGGGACTTCAGGCCGAGCCGCCCGACGAGTGGCTCCACCCACCGATCCTGCGGAGCTCCTGATGGCGCCACTGGGCGAAAGCGGCCTGCCCGGGGACCCCGCCCTGCGCCGGGCGGGCCGCCGGCTCGACCTGCGCAACGTTCGGGACCTGCTTTTTCACCTGCCCCGGCGCTACGAGGATCGGCGCGCCATGAGCACGATCGCCGAGCTGCGCGACCTGGACGATGGCGCAACCGCCAGCGTCCGCGTCGTCGTCCGCTCGATCCACGTGGAACAGACCTGGCGGCGGCGGGTGCAGGTGACGAAGGCCGTCCTGGCCGATGAGACCGGCGAGGCCGAGGCGACGTGGTTCGGCCGGCGGTTCATCGAGAAGCGGGTTCATGCCGGGCAGCGCCTCGTGGTGAGCGGCCGGCTCAGGCAGCGCGGGTTCGTGCCCGTCTTCGACGACCCCGAATTCTCCCCGGAGGATGGCACGGACCCGCTCCACGCCGGCCGGATCGTCCCGGTCTATCGCCTGACGGCCGGCCTCACGGCGGCGCGCATTCGGGAAGCGATCCGGGCGGCCCTGGACCGGGCCGGCCTGATGTACGGCGAGTACCTTCCGGCCGATCTCCGCAGCGCGGAGGGACTCGAACCGATCGGCCGGGCGATCGACCAGGTCCACTATCCGGCCAGCCTCGAGGACCGCGACGCCGCACTGCGCCGGCTCGCCTTTGACGAGCTGTTCGCGCTCCAGCTGGGCATGGTCGGTCGACGTCGACAACGCGGCCGGACAACGTCCAAGCCGGTGGTCGTCGACGATTGGCGCGACGAGGCAATCCGCAACGCCCTCGCGACGGAGCTGACCGTCAAGGTCGGCCGGCCAGTCACCCTGACCGTGGACCAGGTTGGCGCGATGGCGTCGATCCGGTCCGACCTGGCCCGCACAGAGCCGATGCTCCGGCTGCTCCAGGGCGATGTCGGCTCGGGCAAGACCGCCGTCGCAGCCCACGCCCTCGCGCTCGTGGCCGGGCTTGGCCGCCAGGGAGCCCTGCTCGCACCCACCGACCTGCTCGCCCGTCAGCACGCGGCGACCGTCGGCGACCTGCTGGCGCCCCTCGGCCTGGGGGTGACCCTCCTGACCGGGTCGCTCAGCGCCGACGGTCGCAAGAAGGCGCTTTCGGCCATCGCCTCGGGCCAGGCCGGCGTCGTGGTGGGTACCCACGCGCTGTTCCAGGAATCGGTTCGCTTCGCCGACCTGGGCCTGGCCGTCATCGACGAACAGCACCGGTTCGGGGTCGAACAGCGAGGCCTGCTCGAAGCCAAGGCCGGGGGAGCCGCCGACGCCCCGGGGACACCGGGCGACGCGGAGCCTGCGGCCCTGCGGGCTGCGCCGCACGTCCTGCTGATGACCGCCACGCCCATCCCGCGCACGCTCGGCCAGGTGATCTACGCCGACCTCGATGTGTCCGACCTGCGCGTGGTACCCACCGGCCGGCTGCCCATCAGGACCGCGACCCGGACCAGCCTCGAGCTTGATCGGCTGTGGCGGTTCGTGGCCGAGGAAGCCGTCCACGACCGGCGCACGTTCGTGGTCGTGCCCTTGATCGAGGCAGCCGAGGACGACGCTGCGGCGGCCGCCAAGGACGAGGCGGTTCGCCTGGGGATGCTGCTCGGATTACCGGTGGGCCTGGTCCACGGACGGATGAAGCCGGCCGAGCGGGATGCCGCGATGCGCCGGTTCCGCGACGGCGAGACGCGAATCCTGGTCGGGACGACCGTGATCGAGGTTGGGGTAGACGTGCCCGAAGCCACGGTGATGGTGGTCGAGGGCGCCGATCGGTTTGGCCTGGCCCAGCTCCATCAGCTCCGCGGCCGCGTGGGGCGGGGGACCGAGCAGAGCTACTGCGTCCTTGTCTCGGACGTGACGATCGAGGAGGATCCCGTTGCCTGGGCACGCCTCCGGGCGATCGAGACGCTGACCGACGGCTTCGAGCTGGCCGAGAAGGACTTCGAGTTGCGCGGCGAAGGCGACGTCCTGGGCCTGGTCCAATCCGGCCTGCCCCGGCTGCGGGTTGCCTCGCTCCAGCGAATGGACCATCGCGAGCTGGCGAAGCGCGCCCGACTCCACGCCGAGGCGCTCCTGGACCCGGCCGGCGAGCTGCCCGGCGACGCCCTGGCTGCGCTGCGCCACGAGCTGACCGCGGGTTGGCTCGAGCCGATCTGGTCGGGCGACCCGGCCAGTGGGGCCTGATGGACGGCCGGACCTGATGGCCGGCGATGCTGGGCGGGTGATTGCCGGGCGGGCCGCCGGCCGCCGGCTGGCCGCCCCGGGGCCGGGCACCCGGCCGTTGACCGATCGGGTGAAACAGACCCTCTTTGCGATCCTCGAGCCCGACTTGCCCGGCGCCCGGTTCCTCGACCTGTGCGCCGGGACCGGGGCCGGGGCGATCGAGGCCCTCTCGCGTGGCGCGGTCGCGGCGGTGCTGGTCGAGCGCGATGCGCGGGCCTGCCGAACGATCGCGGAGAACCTGGAGCGGACCGGTCTGGCCGGCCCGTCGGTCCGGGTGGTCCGGGCCGACGCCGCGGCGTGGCTCGTGACAGCGGCCCGGGCCACCGCCCGGACTGGGGTCCGCGACCCGACCGACGGCCCCTTCGATCTCGTCCTGGTCGACCCGCCCTACGACCATCCGGAGCTCCTCGAGGCGCTCCTTGCAACGCTCGGGCGAGAGGCGGCTGGTCGATTCCTCAGGGCCGACGCCGGGATCATCGCCAAGCACTTCTGGCGGGCGGCCCCGCCCGAACGGATCGGCCTGCTACGATCGGTCCGCGAGCGGCGATTCGGCGAGACCACCCTGACCTTCTTTCGCCGGGTCGCCACGGAGGACGGATGAAGGTCGCGGTCTATCCCGGGTCATTCGATCCGGTCACCTTCGGGCACCTCGATGTCGCCCGCCGGGCGACCGCCGTCTTCGACCGGCTGATCTTCGCCGTCCTGACGAACCCGAGCAAGACTTCGCTCCTGACCGTGGCCGAGCGGCTCGACGCGATCCGGACCTCGGTCGCGGTGATCGACCCCGGCCTCGTCGAGCGGATCGACGTCCAGTCGTTCGACGGGTTGACGGTTGAGGTCTGCCGCCGGGCCGGCGCCGGCTTCATCGTTCGCGGCCTGCGGGCCGTCTCCGATTTCGAGACGGAGATGCAGCTGGCCCACAACAACCGGATCCTGGCGCCCGAGATCGATACCGTCTTCTTCATGACCTCACTCGAGCACGGCTACGTCAGCTCCGCATTGGTTCGCGAGATCGCCCGATTTGGCGGCGACGTCCAGGCGATGGTGCCCGGTCCCGCTGGGGCTGCCCTTCGCGTGGCGGTTGAGCGGGTGCGATAATTCCGCCGACGGGGCGGCTCCGCCGTTCGCCGTCACCAGCCAGGGAGGGCCGGTCCGATCGACATCATCTTCCTCGTCACGCGACTCGAGAACCTGATCGCCAGCGGGAAGAAGCTGCCCCTCACGAGCAATGTCGTCCTTGACCAGAGCGCCGCACTCGGGCTGATCGACGAGTTGCGGGTGGCGATCCCGGAGGAGATCCGGGCAGCTAAACGGATCAACTCCGAGGGTGAGCGGATCATCGAGAAGGCCCAGGAAGAAGCCGAGACGATCGTCGGCCGGGCCCAGGAACAAGCCGCTTTCCTGATCGAGGAGCGCGGCCTGACCCAGGCCGCCGAGGATGAGGGGCGACGGATCCTGGATCGGACCCAGCTCGAGGCGGAGGGCATCCGGCAGGGCGCCGACGAGTACGCGGCTTCGGTCCTGGCCAAACTCGAGGCTGATGTCGCCCGGACACTTCACAGCATCCGCAAGGGCATCGCCCTGCTCGACTCCCGTAACCCGTCCGACGGCGACGAAGATGAGCCAGTCGTTCCGGCCGATGGCTACGCCGACGATGAGGCCTTCGAGCCGGCGCCGGCCCGCTCGCCGCGCGGGTGACCCCCGTTTCCGCTGGCGCTGAGCTCACCTATCCGCTGGCCGCCCTGCTGGCCGAACCGGCCGGCTCCCGACGCGATTACGAGTTCGATGGGCTGTGGCCCGACGTCGGGGCTGATCTCGAGCTCGCGGCGCCCGTCGCCGGACGGGTCCGCTTCAGCCGGACGAACCGCGGCGTGTTGATCACGGGCCTGGTCGAGACGGCCCTGGCCCTGGTTTGCAGTCGATGCCTCAGGCCGATCGAGCTGCCCCTCCGGATGACGCTGAACGAGGAGGCTCTGCCCACCCTCGATCTGGCGTCGGGCAAGCCGCTCGATCCGTTGATCGAGCCCGAGATCGTCCGCCTGACCGATCATCACGAGGTCCGCCTCGAGCCGATCATTCGCGAGGCGATCCAGCTCGGTGAGCCGATCGCGCCGGTCTGCCGGCCCGACTGCCCGGGCCTGTGTGTCGTCTGTGGCGAACGGCTCGACGACGGTCCCCACGAGCACGACGAGGAAGTTCTTGACCCTCGACTGGAGGCCCTCCGGTCGTTCCGGGTCGACGACGACGCCGAGACGGGCTAGACTCGCCCGTCGGCCCCACATCACGTCGCGCGACGATCGGTGACCGGCGCCGACCCAGATCCGAGCCTGAAGTCGCGCTGCGATCGTCCGCCGCGCACCAGACACGCCAGAGGAGAAACGAGGAGCGATGGGAGTCCCGAAGCGACGGGTATCGCACGCCCGGCAGGGTGATCGCCGCAGCCACGCGGCACTGACACTGCCCAGGCTCGAGGAATGCCCGCATTGTCATGAGCCGAAGCAGCCCCACCACGCCTGTCCGAACTGCGGGTACTACGGTGGCCGCCAGGCGATCGACCTGAAGCGCACGACGGACGAGGCCGCCTCCTAGCCAGGTGGACCTCAATGCCGTTCGAGGCGCGACCTCCGACCGTCGCGTCCGGGTCGCAGTGGACGCGATGGGCGGCGACCACGCGCCCGAGGAAGTCGTCCTCGGAGCGCTGATCCATGCCCGAGCCCATCCCGAGGACGACCTGCTGCTGGTCGGCGACGAGGTCCGGGTCCGGGCGATCGCGGGACCTGACCTGCCGGCCAACGTCCGGTTCGTCCATGCCAGCGAGGTCGTCGGCATGGACGAGCATGCGGCCCAGAACGTGCGCACCAAGAAGGATGCCTCGATCAACGTCGCGATGAAGCTGGTTCACGCCGGTCAGGCGGACGCGGTCGTGACGGCGGGGCATACCGGCGCTTGCGTCGCCGCGGCCTACCTCCACCTGCATCGTGCCCCGGGCGTCGACCGCCCGGCGCTGGCAGTCCAGATGGTCACCGAATCCGGGCCGTTCGTCCTGCTCGACATTGGGGCGACTACCAACTCGACCGGCGAGCAGCTCTACCAGTTCGCCGAGATGGGCTCCCTGTTCTCCGAGCGGATCCTCGGCGTCGAGCGGCCCCGGGTCGCCCTGCTCTCGATCGGTGAGGAGATGGGCAAGGGCGACGCCCGGATCCAGCGGGCGACGGCCCTCCTGCAGGGCTCCAGCCTGAACTTCATCGGCAACGTCGAAGGCAAGGACCTGGTCAAGCACCTGGCCGATGTCGTCGTCTGCGACGCGGTCGTCGGCAACGTCGTGATCAAGTTCTTCGAAGGGCTGTCCCAGTTCATCTTCGGCCTGCTCCAGAAGGAGTTCGAGCGTCCCCCGTTCGGCCCACCCGCCTACCTCCTGATGCGGCCCGGGATCCGCCGGATCCGCCGGATCTTCGACTACGAGGCGTCAGGCGGGGCGCCCCTGCTCGGGGTGAAGGGCAGCGTGATCATCACCCACGGCCGGGCGAAGCGCCGGATGGTCTCGTACGCGGTGGCCGTTGGGGCGGGCGCCGCCCGGGCCCGGATTCCCGAGCTGATCGCCGAGACATTCCAGCGTACCCCGCCGCCCCCGCCCGGCGAGCCGGCGGCATGAGCCGCCCCGAGCTGATCGTCGGCCCGGCGGTGATTCGCGAGACCGTCCGGCTGGCGGCGCTCGAGGTGCCCGGGGTCCTGCGCGTCGGCCGGTCGGGTGGCTGGCTGCGCCAGCGCTTCGCCGGCTCGCCGGTGACGACCCGCTTGAAGGGCGGCGAGGTCAGCGTCCGGGTCGCCATCGTGGCCCGCCCGGGCCAGCCGCTGCGACCGCTGGCCGGTCACGTCCGGGTGGCGGTCGTGGCCGCTGTCGAGCGCCAGCTCGGGCTCGTTCCGGGCGAGGTGACCGTGAGCGTCGACGGCGTGGGCGCCTGAGGATCGTGGAGGCACCCTCGGGCCGGCCCGGGCGTGAGCAGATTCGTTCGCGCCGCCGGGCTCGGCGACTGGCCCTCGCCTCGATCTTCGAGGCAGACTTCGGACAACGTACGCCGGAGGCCGTCCTGGAGCGCCACCTGGCCGAGTCCGAGGATGACCCGGAGGCGGCCCGGTTCGCCCACCGGCTGATCGTCGTGACGGTCGACCACCGGGACCAGATCGATCGGAGGATCGAGCAGCTGGCGCCGCAGTACCCTGTGGTCCAACTCGCCCGAATCGATCGGGCGTTGCTGCGAACGGCCCTCGGCGAGGTGCTACACTCCGCGGCGACGCCGGCCCGAGTTGCGATCTCCGAATGGGTCGAGCTGGCAAGGATCTACAGTGGAGACCCGGCGCGACGCTTGATGAACGGCGTCCTCGGGCGACTCAGCAGGGACGCGGCAGCGTCGACCGAAGAGCTGGTCGACGGATCCGCGGATGAAGATGCCGGCGTTCCCGCCGGGTGATGACCAAGCTTCCAGGAGGGATTCTGTGGCCACTACCTATGATCGCCTGAAGAAGATCGTCGTCGAGCAGCTCGGCGTCGATGAGGCGGATGTCAAGCCGGAGGCGTCGTTCGTCGACGACCTGAACGCCGACTCACTCGACCTGGTCGAGTTGATCATGAGCCTCGAAGAGGAGTTCGGGACCGAGATCTCCGATGAGGACGCCGAGCGGATCCGGACGGTCGGCGACGCGGTCGAGTACATCGACGAGCGCACCTCCTAGGGCCTGAGCGGCGGGCCGCTGGGCCTTCCCGCCTCGCTGCCAGGGCCCCAACTGCTGCGATGCCCTCGGCTGCCGCCTTCGCGGCTCAGCTGGCGCTCCCGATTCGCGACCCGGAGCTGTTCGGCCAGGCCCTCGTCCACAGCAGCTACCTCCATGAGCACCGGTCTGCCGCGGGTGGCCACAATGAACGCCTCGAGTTCCTCGGGGACGCCGTCGTCTCGCTGGTGATCTCGGAGGCTCTGTACCGCCTCCGGCCGGGCGACGATGAGGGTGCCCTGTCGGCACGTCGCGCGGCGATCGTCAGCACGGCCGGCCTGGCCCGGCTGGCGAACCGGCTCGAGCTGGGCGCGTGGCTCCTGCTCGGCGAGGGCGAATCGCAACGCGGCGGCCGGCGCCGGCCCTCGCTCCTCGCCTCCGCCTTCGAAGCGGTCGCCGGGGCGGTATACCTCGACCTTGGCTTCGAGGCCGTCCGCGACTGGATCGTCGGCGTGGCGGCGCCTGAGCTTGCCTCGGATGCCGCGGTGGGCAGCCTGAAGAGCCCCAAGAGCCGGCTCCAGGAGCAAACCCAGCGGCTGGCCGGCGAGCGCCCCGCCTATCGTCTCGCCGGGGTCTCGGGCCCCGACCATGAGCGGGTGTTCGTGGTCGAAGTGAGTGTTGGTGGGCAAGTCGTCGGGCGCGGCGCTGGAGCCTCCCGCCGGATTGCCGAGACGACAGCCGCCAGCGCGGCGCTCCACGACCTGGGCGAGACCGACGCAGCCAGCCCGCGGGCGCCGCGATCGGCGGCCGTTGGCCCACTGGCCGAATGAGCGGCGCGCGGCTGCTGGCGCTGCGCCTGCAGGGCTTCAAGTCATTCGCCGAGCGGACGACCGTCGAATTCGGCCCGGGGATCAGCGCGGTGGTCGGCCCGAATGGCTCGGGCAAAAGCAACCTTGCCGACGGCCTGCGCTGGGCACTCGGGGAGCAGGGTCGGGCGCTGCGCAGCCGCAAGTCCGAGGATGTGATCTTCGCCGGCTCGGACAAGCGGCCGGCCCTGGGCATGGCCGATGTGAGCCTCGTGCTCGACAACGCCGACGGCCTCCTCCCGATGGACTATCAGGTCCTCGAGCTTGGTCGGCGGCTGTACCGCTCGGGCGAGAACGACTACCTGCTCAATCGCGGTCGGGTCCGGCTCAAGGATCTGGTCGAGCTGCTCGACGCCGCGCATCTCGCCGACAATGCCTTCCTGTTCATCGGCCAGGGGATGGTCGACCAGGCGCTGGCTCTCCGGCCGGAGGAACGCCGGCCGCTCTTCGAGGAGGTCGCCGGGGTTCGCCGCCATGAGCGCCGCCGCAGGCGCGCCGAGGAGCAGCTCCTCGAGGCGGAGGCCAACCTTGCCCGGGTGCAGGACATCCTGGGCGAGCTTCGTCCGCAGGCCCGTCGCCTGGCTGCCCAGGCCGAGCAGCAGACGAGCCGAGCGAGCGCCGGCGACGATCTGGCCGCCGCCCTCGTGCTCAGTGCCCATGCCCGCTGGCACTTGGCCGCCGGGCAGGCGACGAGCGCCGCCGAGCGTCTCGCCCGAACCCGGGCCGAGGCCGAGCGGGCGATCGCGGCCCTCGTCGAGGCCGAGTCGGCGGCTGCCGACGCGAGCGTGCGGCTGGCCCGTCAGGCTGTGGTCGAGATCGAACGGCGGGACGCCCATGAGTCGGCGCGCAGCACATTGACCGGACTCCAGCTCGACGCGACGCGGCAGGCCTCCGATTTCGAGGCGATCAGGCGCGAACGGTCTCGGCTCGACGAGGAACGGAGTGCGGCCGAGATCGAGCTGGCGGGTCGACGCCGGGTGCTGGCCGCGCCCGTGCCCGAGCGCGACGCGGCGCTCCAGGCGGCTGTCGAGGAAGCGGAGGTCGCGCTCGCCGACGCGCGCCGCGAACTCGGCGGACTGCAGGCTGCCCGGCAGGCCGAGGGCGAGGAGCGAGCAGCGCTCCAACGGGCGTTCGCGGCCCGAACCGCCGAGATCGAGACGGCCAAGCGACGGTTGGCCGATGCCGGGCGCCGGGCCGGCGACGAACGAACCCGGGCGACCGCCGGCGCGGCCGAACGGGCTGGACTCGAGGCCAGGCTGAGCGTGGCGCGCGACGCTCATCGAGCGGCGATCGGGGCGGAGCTGAGTGCCGCGGCCGCCCTCGATCAGGCCCGGGCCGAGGCCGATACCGCCGAGGGCGGCCGGCGGGCCGCCGAGGAGCGGGCGGCGTCGGCCGGTGAGGAGCTCTCGGCGATCCGCGGCAGGCTCGCCGCGGCAACGGCCCGCCTCGCCGAGGATGAAGCGCGCGGAATTGCCCGGGCAGCCCGGCGGGTTGGCGGCCGCCGAGTGGACAGTGAGCTCCAGGTGGACCCCTCGTTCCGCGTCGCCGTGGAAGCGGCGCTCGGCGAGATCGCCCGTGGCTACGTCGTCGGACGGGCGGCCGTGGGCGGGCTGGCGACCGAGCGCGGCTGGCTCATCGTGGAGGAGCGCCGGGGGGGTTCGGCCGGCCGCTTGGTTCCAGCGGCGGCGTCGGATCGAACGAACGCGGTCTTCCGGGACCGCCTGGCAAGCGCCGGCGGCGGCCTCCTGGTCGAGTCGATCCGGCGGGACGAGGTCGGGGCCGCTCGAGCATTGCTCGAGCGGACGGCCTGGACGCCGGATCTCGCTTCGGCGCTGGATCTCCAAGGGCTGCTGCCCGCCGGCTGGCAGATCGTGGTCCGGGACGGTGGGGCCGTCGTGAGCGACGCCACTGTGGCGCTGGGGCGAGCGGAAGGGACGCTCGAGCGCCGCGCCGAGCTGGACCGCCTGGAGGCTGAGGTGGGCCGGCTCGAGACGGAGGCCGGTGGGGTCGGGCCGGCCCGCGCCGAGGCAGCGGCCGAGGCGGCGGCGGCACGCGGCCGCCTGGCGGCTGCCCGGGCCGAGGAGGCGGGCGTCGGAGCTGCTCGCCGGGCGGCGGAGGAAGCGGAGCGCGTGGCGGCCCGGGCGGTCGAACGTGTAGCCCGCGAGGCGGCCTGGCTGGACGCCGCGGCCGATCGAGCCGAAACCGAGTTGATCCGCCAGCAGGCCGCCCTGGCCGCGCTCGAGGCGCCGGCCGCCGGGCCATCCCGGCCAGGCGGCGGTCCAGACGCCAGCGGGTCCGTGGGCGGGCGCGGGGATGCCCGCGCTGTCGATGTGTGGGAGTCTCGCGTCGCCGAGCTCCGGGCGAGGCGGGACCAGCTCGCCAGCGAGCTCGGCGAGCGCGACCGGGTCCGGTCCGCCGCCGAAGCCGTGCGCGCCCGTGAAGCGGCCGGGGCCGCCATGAGCCAGGACCGGATCGAGCGGGCCGACCGGGAGATGGCGGCTCTGGGCCGGCACGAGGCAGACGTCGTCCTCGAACGCGACCGGCTGGCCGTCGAGGTGGCCGCCGCAACGAGTCGTGAGGAGACCCTCCATGCGGCCCTGGCCGAGGCGCGGGCGGCCGACGCGGGCGACCGCGAGCTCCTCGCCACGGCCGAAACGGCGGCGACCGGCGCCCGGGAGCGGCTCCGCTCGGCCGAGGATCGCCTGCGGGGCGCGGAGGTCGGCGAGCTCGAGCAGCGGCTGGCACTGGAGCTCATCCGGGAGCAGGTCTCGGTCGAACTGGCCGGCCTCGGTGGCGTTGGCCTGCGCGCCCTTGGCCTCGGCGCTGGTCTGGGCGCCCCCGGCCTGTCGGTGGATGCGGACGAGGAGTCAGCCTTGGACGAGCTCCCCTCCGGGGTCCTGCATGAGTGGGCCAGCACACCGCCCCCCGCCGAGCCGCCCGCCCCGGCCCGCCTGGCTGCCTTGCGCCGGCGCTATCACGAGCTGGGCGCGGCGAACCCGATGGCAATCGAGGAGTACGGCGAGCTGAAGGTGCGGCTGGAGGGCCTCCAGTCCCAGGAGGACGACCTGCGCCAGGCGATCGCGACGACCCGGGCCCTGATCGAGGAGCTCGGAACAATGGTCGCGGAGCAGTTCAAGACGACGTTCCGCAATCTCGAGGTCGCCTTCGACGCCCGGTTCAGGCAGCTCTTCGGGGGTGGCTTCGCGCGCCTCGAGCTGACCGATCCGGAAGACCTGTCGGCGACCGGCGTGGAAATCGTGGCGCGACCGCCCGGCAAGAAGGCCCAGGCCCTGGCGATGCTCTCCGGTGGCGAGCGTGCCCTGACCGCCGTTGCCCTCCTCTTCGCGATGCTGGCGGTCCGGCCCGTCCCGTTCTGCGTCCTCGACGAAGTCGACGCCGCCCTCGACGAAGCAAACATCGGCCGATTCGCGGACGCCTTGCGGGAGCTGGCGGCCCAGATCCAGTTCATCGTGATCACCCACAACCGGGGCACGATCGAGGCGGCAGATGCGCTCTACGGCGTGACCGTCGGGGACGACTCGGTCAGCCGGGTGATCAGCCTGCGCCTGGACGAGGCGACGGCGATCGCCGAGCGAAACGGCGGCCCCGACGGAACGGCGGCCGAACATGCCGGCAATCCGGCCGGCTCGATCGCGTCCTGAATGTTCTGGCGTCGGAAGTCGAACGACGGGCTGCCCGCGGAGGGCGATGAGGCGGTCGGGCCGCTCGAGCCGGGTTCACCCGGACCGGAATCGGTTGAGCCCGATTGGCAGCCGGAACCAGCGGACTTCGACGACCCAGCAGTCGTTCTTGGCAGCGCACCCGCCGGCCCCGACGCAGCGGCCGCCGGTCTTGACCCCGCATCGGGGAGCATGCCCGATCCACCGCCGGTGATCACGTCGTCCGGCAGCCTGGAGGCGGGAGTCGCCCGCAGCCGGGGTGGCTTCGTGGCTCGACTGCGGGGCCTGCTGGGCGGCTCGACGACAGGCGGCCCATCGTGGGAAGACGTCGAGGAGACGTTGATCGGCGGCGACGTCGGCGCTTCGCTGGCGATCGAGATCGTCGAGCGCGCCCGGGCCCGGCACGATCCGGCCGGCAACCTGGCCGCCGTCCAGGCCGAGCTGGCGGCCCTGCTCGTGCCTCGTGATGAAGCCTGGCGACCGCGTCCGGCGGTGGCCGGCCAACCGGCGGTCATGTTGATCGTGGGCGTGAACGGGACGGGCAAGACGACCACGATCGGCAAGCTCGCCAGTCGCTTCCGGGCGGAAGGCCTGACGGTGATCCTCGCCGCGGGCGACACATTCCGGGCCGCTGCCACCGAGCAGCTCGGGATCTGGGCCAGTCGCTCGGGCACCACGATGATCGCCCATGCACCGGGCGCCGATCCGGGAGCAGTCGTCTACGACGCCCTCGATGCGGCCGTGGCCCGCCGGGTCGACCTCGTGATCGCCGACACGGCCGGCCGTCTCCACACCAAGGTCAACCTGATGGACGAGCTGGCGAAGGTCCGCCGGATCATCGACAAGCGTCTGCCGGGAGCCCGGCCCGACGTCCTGTTCGTCCTCGACGCCACGACCGGCCAGAACGGGCTGGCCCAGGCCCGGGCCTTCAACGATGCAACCGGCCTGACCGGCATCGTTCTGACCAAGCTCGATTCGACGGCCAAAGGTGGGATCGTCTTTGCGATCGAGGCCGCCCTCGGCATCCCGGTCCGGTTCGTCGGGGTGGGGGAGCAGGTTGGCGACCTGCTGCCGTTCGATCCCGACGCCTTCGTGGCGGCCCTCTTCGCCGAATAGGCAGGGCCGGCGGTGGGGCACGGCGGGCCAGTGGTGCGGCGGATCA
>JADGQK010000048.1 GCA_017881915.1 Chloroflexota bacterium
CTCGGCCAGCTGATCGGAACCATCCACCTCGTCCGCGATCACCTGAATCCGCGGCTGACGATCCAGGGAGTGCTCCTGACAATGTTCGACGCCCGCACGAATCTCTCCGCGGAGGTCCGCGCCGAGGTTCGCCGTCACCTTGGGCCTGTGGTCTTCGACACGCTGATCCCGCGCAGCGTCCGGCTGTCCGAGGCACCCAGCCATGGCCTGCCGATCGCCCTGTACGAGGCCGATTCGAAGGGCGCCCGGGCCTACAACGCGTTCTCGCGCGAGTTCCGTGCCCGGATGCAGGCCGTCGAACCGGCGGCAACATCCACCTCGATGCCCGCCCGCGAACCGATCCCGGTCATGGCTGGCACGGGAGCCGGCTCGCGTGCCGCCGGCACGCCACCCGCGACCGCCGGCACGCCCACGCCTCATCCGGCAGGTGTCCATTGAGCCCCCGGGCAACGGGGCCGGCCCTTGGGCGTGGGCTGTCGGCACTGATTCCGAACCGCGATGACGCCTCGACCGGCGCGAACGAGATCCCGCTCAGCGAGATCCACGTCAACCCGAACCAGCCGCGCCGTGATGTCGCTCACGCCAATCTCGAGGCACTCGCGATCAGCATCGCCGATCACGGAGTCCTCCAGCCGATCCTGGTGACCGAGACACTCGACGGCTATCGCATTGTCGCCGGGGAGCGGCGCGTCCAGGCAGCCCGCCTTGCAGGGCTCGAGCGAATTCCCGCGGTGATCCGCCAGCTCGCCGATCGGGAGCAGCTCGAGCTGGCGCTCGTCGAGAACGTCCAGCGCGAGGACCTCAACCCGATCGAAGAGGCTAACGCGTTCCGCCAGCTCACCGAGGAATTCGGGCTGAGCCAGGATGAGATTGCCCGGCAGGTCGGGCGTGCCCGGTCGACGATCACGAACACGCTCCGGCTGCTCGAGCTCGACGAGGGGGTCCAGGCCGCCGTCGCGGATGGGCGCTTGAGCGAAGGCCACGCCCGGGCCCTGATCGGCCTGCCGGCCGTCCAGCAACTCCACCTCGTCTCGACGATCGTGGATGCCGGACTCTCCGTTCGCCAGGCCGAAGAGCTCGCTCGACGCCTCCGCGAGCCGAGACCGGCCAAGGCGGGAACCGAGCGCCGATCCGATCCTGACCTCGAGCGGGTCGAGGACGACCTCAGGAACGCCCTCGGGACCAAGGTATCCGTGGCGCGCGGCAGAAAAGGCGGTCGGATCGTGATCGAGTACTACACCGACGAGGATCTTGGGCGGCTCTACGAGCGCCTGACCGGAGGACCCGCGTGACCGAGGATTCCAGCCCCAAGGTGAGCGCCGCCTCGAGCACGGCCGGCGTATCGGCCGAGGCCCTGCCCCGGACCAGGGCGAGCGCCAAGGTCCCCAGGGGAACTGCCAAGGGCAGCGCCAAGGGCGGTTCGGACTACAACGCCGAGAGCATCCAGATCCTCGAAGGGCTCGAGGCGGTCCGCAAGCGGCCGGGCATGTACATCGGCTCGACCGACGCCCGCGGCCTCCACCACCTGGTCTGGGAGGTCGTCGACAACTCGATCGACGAGGCGATGGCCGGCTATGCCACCACGATCACGGTCCAGATCGCCGCGGATGGATTGGTCACGATCGAGGATGACGGCCGGGGGGTGCCAGTCGGGCGGCACAAGAGCGGCATCGACGCGCTCGAGGTAGTCCATACGATCCTCCATGCTGGCGCGAAGTTCGAGCAGGGCGGCTACAAGGTCTCGGGCGGTCTGCACGGCGTCGGCGTGAGCGTGGTCAACGCCCTGTCCGAGTGGATGCGGGTTGAATCGTCGCGGGACGGGTTCATCTGGTCCCAGGAATACGTGCGCGGCAAGCCCACCACGAAGGTGCTCAAGGTTGGGCCCGCCGGCGTCCGGCGCGGAACGAGGACCAGCTTCCGGGCGGATAAAGAGATGTTCGAGGAGACCGACTACTCATTCGAGACGATCTCCCAGCGGTTGCGCGAGTCGGCCTATCTCAACAAGCGCGTCTGGATCATGTTCAACGACGAGCGCCACGATCGGGAGCGCTCGTTCTACTTCGAGGGCGGCCTGATGTCCTTCGTCCGGCACATGAACCGGAACAAGGAGGTGCTGACCCAGCGGCCGATCTACGTCGAACGCAAGGAAGGCAACACGGTCGTCGAGGTGGCCCTCCAGTACAACGACACGTACACCGAGAACGTGCTCGCCTTCGCCAACAACATCAACACGGTCGACGGCGGCACCCACGTCACGGGCTTCCGGGCGGCCCTCACCAGCTCGCTCAACGACTGGGCCCGCAAGGCGGCAATCCTCAAGGACTCCGATGCCAACCTGAGCGGTGACGACACCCGCGAGGGGCTGACCGCCGTGATCAGCGTCAAGTTGCCCGAGCCACAGTTCGAGGGACAGACGAAGGCCAAGCTGGGAAGCGCGGAGGTCAAGGGCCAGGTCCAGGCCGTCCTGGCCGACGGGCTCGTCCAGTACCTCGAGGAGAACCCCGGCGACGGCCGCCGGATCATCGAGAAGTGCCTGACTGCGTCCCGGGCCCGCGAGGCGGCCCGCAAGGCGCGCGACCTCGTCATCCGGAAGGGCGCCCTGGATGGGCTGTCCCTGCCGGGCAAGCTGGCCGACTGCCAGGAGCGCGACCCGGAGCGGAGCGAGATCTTCATCGTCGAGGGTGACTCGGCCGGCGGCTCGGCCAAGCAGGGTCGGGATCGACGGTTCCAGGCGATCCTGCCGCTGCGGGGCAAGGTCCTCAATGTCGAGAAGGCGCGCCTCGACAGGATCGTGGCCAGCGAGAACGTCCGTCCGCTGATCATCGCCCTGGGAGCCGGGATCGAGGGGATCGGCGACAGCTTCGATCTGGCCAAGCTGCGCTACCACCGGGTGATCATCATGACCGACGCCGATGTCGACGGCGCCCATATCCGAACCCTGCTCCTGACCCTGTTCTACCGGCACATGCCGCTGGTGATCGAGGCGGGCTATCTCTACATTGCCCAGCCACCGCTCTACCGGGTGAGCACGGGCAAGGTGACGAAGTACGCCCAGTCCGAGAAGGAGCGCGAGGCGATCGTCAAGCAGATGAACGCGAAGAACGTCTCGGTCCAGCGCTTCAAGGGCCTTGGCGAGATGAACGCCGAGCAGCTCTGGGAGACGACGATGAACCCCGAGACGCGGACGCTGCTCCGGGTCGATAGCGAGAACGCGGCCGCTGCGGACGAGATCTTCACGATGCTGATGGGCGAGAAGGTGGCACCCCGCAAGGACTTCATCAAGTCCGAGGCCCGCAAGGTCCGGAACCTTGACATCTGAGGCCAGTGCCGCCGTGGGCGGCCCGACGTTCGAGTTCGAGCCGCACAACTGTTTTGCCTGCGGCGAGCTCAATGAGCACGGCCTGCAGCTCAAGCTCCACCTCGGGGAGCGCCGCTCATGGACCGAGTTCGTGCTGGACGAACGGTTCGAGGGCTGGCAGGGCGTTACCCACGGCGGGATCCTTGCAACGATCCTCGACGAGGTGATGGCCTGGGCCCTCGTGGCCGAAGACAACTGGGGCGTAACCGGCCGGATGACGATCGACTTCAAGCGCCCGGTCGCGGTCGGCACGAGCGTCCGCGCGGAGGGCTGGATCGTGCGCAACCGGCGCCGCCTGGTCGATACCGCGGGCCAGATCGTCGACTCGAACGGAACGCTGCTGGCCAGCGCCGAAGCGGTCTACGTGGCGGCGAACGAGGAACGCAAGCGCGAGCTGATGGCCCGCTACGGTGTTCGCATCCGGAACGCCCGGGCAACGGGCGAGGGGCTGAGCAAGTGACCGGCAGCTCGGAGATCACGGCCCGCGCGGTTGCCTTCGTCGCGGCGAAGAAGCCCGAGGCCGAGCGGCTGGGTGGCGTCCTGGCCGAGCTGACGGCAGACCCCGATGCCTTCAGTCGGGCGCTGTCGCGAGGCTTCGCGGGGTTGGCCGATCCCGAGTATCGCGAGGGTTCGCGCCGGATCGCGCCGGGTCTCGGCCCGATTCACGGCGTGCGCTGGCCCCTGACCGCGGCCGTCGAGCGGGCCTTCCGCCAGGCGACCCGGGGTGAGCGGCCGACCGGTTACCTCGAGCTGGCTGATCGCCTCTTCGCCGAGACCGAGCTCGAGTCGCGCTGGTTCGCCTTCGGGCTCCTCGATCGGCTCCTGCCGGTCGATCCGGAACGGGCCTGGCAGCTCCTCCGGCGGGCGGCCCGGGAGGCGACCGACTGGATCACCGTCGATTCGCTGGCTCATCCGTTCGGCCGCGGAATCCTTCTCGAACCGTATCGCTGGGCGGAGCTCGAACAGCTCGTCTACTCGCGATCGCAATGGGAGCGCCGGCTGATCGGCTCGACCATCGCCACGACGCCGTTCGTCGACCGTCGCCTCGGCCGCGAGCGGCCGATCGCCGTCCACGGACTCGGGCTGATCGGCAGCCTCCTCGGGGACGCGGAGCCGAACGTCCAGAAGGCCCTGGCCTGGGCGCTCCGTTCCCTCGTGCTCGTGGACCCGGAGGCCGTGCTCGCCTTCGTCGAGCGTGAGGCAGCTCGCGCCGCCGCGACGAATGACGGCCATCGCGCCTGGGTCCTGCGGGACGTGCTGGCCAAGCTGCCGGCGGGGCCAGCAGCAGCGATCAAGGCCCAGCTCGGCTCGATTCGCCGCCGGACGGGATCTCCCGCAACGTCCGAGGTCGCAGCGCTCGGCCTCCCGGCAGCCCGTGTCGCAACCCCAGCTTGAGCCACCCAGGAGACCCTGAACCGTGACCGACGACATCGGCGACATCCGCTCGATCCGGATCGAGGACGAGATGCGGGTGAGCTACCTCGATTACGCGATGAGCGTGATCGTGTCGCGCGCCCTGCCCGATGTCCGCGACGGGTTGAAGCCGGTCCACCGCCGGATCCTGTTCGCGATGGGCGAGATGGGCCTGTCGGCCGGGTCGTCCTACCGCAAGTGCGCCGCGATCGTCGGCGAGGTGATGGGCAAGTACCACCCCCACGGCGACGTGGCCCTCTACGACGCGCTCGTCCGGATGGCCCAGGACTTCTCGATGCGCTACCCGCTCGTCGATGGCCAGGGCAACTTCGGCTCGGTTGACGGCGACAGCGCTGCCGCGATGCGCTACACGGAGGCCCGCCTGACCGCGATCGCGGCCGAGCTGCTGGCCGACATCGACAAGGAAACCGTCGATTTCGTGCCGAACTACGACGGCACCCAGCAGCAGCCCTCGGTCCTCCCGGCCAAGCTGCCCAACCTGCTGATCAACGGTTCGTCGGGGATCGCCGTGGGCATGGCCACGAACATCCCGCCGCACCACCTGGGCGAGGTCGTCGACGCCACGATCGCCCTGATCGACGACCCGGAGAAGACGATCGATGAGCTGTGTGACCTGATCCTGGGGCCGGACTTCCCGACCGGCGGGACGATGTACCGGTTCGAGACCCGGCGCAATGCGATCACCGGCGAGATGGAAACGGTCGACGCGATCCGCGAGATGTACGCCCACGGCCGCGGCCGGGTCGTCGTCCGGGCGCAGGTCGCCTTCGAGGAGAGCAACAAGGGCCGCACCGGGATCATCGTCACCGAGCTGCCCTACCAGGTGAACAAGGCGACCCTCATGGAGAAGATCGCCGAGCTGGTCAAGACGAAGCGGGTCGAGGGGATCAGCGACCTGCGCGACGAGTCGGACCGCGACGGCATGCGGATGTACATCGAGCTTGCCCGCGATGCCAACCCGCACAAGGTGCTCAACAACCTGTTCAAGCACACGCCGATGTCGTCGGCCTTCAACATGAACATGCTGGCCCTGGTCGACGGCCAGCCCCAGACGCTCTCGCTCAAGTCGGTCCTGCAGCACTACATCGAGCACCGCCGTGACGTGATCCGGCGGCGGACCGAGTTCGACCTGGGCAAGGCTCGGGCGCGGGCGCACATCCTCGAGGGGCTCAAGATCGCCCTGGACCACCTCGACGAGGTGATCCGGACGATCCGCGAGTCGGCCGATGTCGAGACCGCCCGCAATAACCTGATGAGCCGGTTCGACCTGTCCGAGCTCCAGGCCCAGGCCATCCTCGACATGCGTCTCGCCCGGCTGGCGGCCCTCGAGCGCAAGAAGATCGAGGACGAGTACCTCAGCGTGATCCAGTTGATCGCCGAGCTGGAAGACATCCTGGCCAATCCCGGCCGGGTCCTCGCGATCATCAAGGACGAGCTCACCGAGCTGAAGCGCAAGTACGCTGGAGAGCGCCGGACCCGGATCGTCGACGACTCCAGCCGGGAGATGACCGACGAGGACCTGATCGCCAACGAAGATGTCGTGATCACGGTCAGCGGCCGGGGTTACGTCAAGCGCCAGCCGATCGCCACCTACCGCCGCCAGCACCGCGGCGGCAAGGGAATCATCGGCCATGTGACGCGCGAAGAGGACGCCGTCGAGCACCTGCTCGTCGCCAACACCCACGACTGGGCGCTCTTCTTCACGAACCGCGGTCGGGTCTTCAGCAGCAAGGTCCACACGATCCCGGATGCCAGCCGCCAGGCCAAGGGCATCCCGATCATCAACCTGCCGGGCGTCCAGGTCGAGGCCCGCGAGGTCCCGATGGCCACGATCACGCTGACCGACTTCCGGGATGCGAAGTACCTGGTCCTGGCGACCAAGCGCGGGATCATCAAGAAGACCCCGCTCGAGCAGTTCGAGAAGGTCCGCTCCTCGGGGATCATCGCGATCACCCTGGATGAGGAGGACGAGCTGGCCTGGGTCGATGTCGCATCCGGCTCGGACGACATCATCATCGCCACGGCACTCGGCAAGATCGCTCGATTCCATGAAGCCGAGGTTCGCCCGATGGGCCGGCCGGCCGGCGGCGTGATCGGGATCCGGCTCGCCCGCAAGGGCGACGAGGTGATCTCGATGAGCGTGGTCCAGCCCGATGCCGACCTGCTGGTCCTGACCGAGACCGGCTATGGCAAGCGCGTCCCCCTGACCGAGTTCCGGGTCAAGCACCGCGGCGGGCAGGGCGTCGGGCTGATCTCCCTCGAGGGCCGCAAGACCGGCAGCGTGGCCGCCGTCCAGCAGGTCACCGAGCAGGACGACGAGCTGTTCCTGATCAGCTCCGGCGGCCAGGTCATCCGGACTGAGACGAACACGATCAACCGCTACAGCAGTGCCGCCCGCGGCGTGATCGTGATGCGCCTCGCCGAGGGTGACCGGGTCGTCGCGATCGCCGCCTTCCGCGAGGGACTGGCGGAGCAGGATGGCGTCGACGACAATGACGGCCCGGCGGGCGCGCCACCGACGGGCACACCGGTATCCTGATCTCAGGCCCCGTAACGATCCTGGGCGGAGGAGAGCCTCCCGTGTACTCAGATCATTTCGACATCTACACGGGTAACGCGAACCCGGACCTGGCCCGCAAGATCTGCCGCTACCTCGATGTCGAGCTGGGCAAGGCCGAGGTCTTCCAGTTCGCCAACGAGAACATCTTCGTCAAGATCCTGGACAACGTCCGCGAGAAGGACGTGTTCCTGATCCAGCCCACCTCGCATCCGGTCAACCAGTCGATCATGGAGCTGCTGATCCTGATCGATGCGTTCAAGCGGGCGAGCGCCGGGCGAATCACCGCGGTCATCCCGTTCTACGCCTACGGCCGGTCGGACAAGAAGGACCAGCCCCGGGTTCCCATCACCGCCCGCCTGATTGCCGACATGATCACGGTCGCGGGGGCCGACCGGGTCCTCACCCTGGACCTCCACCAGGGCCAGATCCAGGGCTTCTTCAACATCCCGGTCGACGAGCTCACCGCGGTCCATATCCTGAGCAACTACTTCAGGACCAAGCACCTCGACGACCTCGTCGTAGTCACCGACCTGGGCTTTGCCAAGCGCGCTCGCACGTTCGCCGAGCTGATCGACGCGCCCCTCGCGATCATTGAGAAACGGCGCGTCGGCAATCTCGACCGGGCCGAGCTGATGAACGTCATCGGCGAGGTCAGGGGCAAGCGGGCGATCATCGTCGACGACGAGATCGACACCGGCGGGACGCTGATCGAGATCGTCCGGGCCCTCGAGCGCGAGGGCGTCGACGAGATCTACGCGGCCGCCACCCACGGCGTCCTGTCCGATCCGGCGGTCGATCGGATCCGGACCTCGAGCATCAAGGAGCTCGTCCTGACCGACTCGATCCCGCTGCCGCCGGCCAAGCGCATCGCCAAGATCAAGACGTTCTCGATCGCGCCGCTGATCGGCGAAGCGATCCGGCGGATCCATCGGGGCGAGTCGGTGGGTGCCCTGTTCAGCAGTGATGTCGCGCTTACCCAGCAGATGCTGATGTGGGACGACGGAACCGAACGTACGCTCAACCTGAGTGATGATCTGCCGGCGGACGACGAGCAAGATCCGGACGAGAGCGCCGGCGCCGGCGGCGCCGGGATCATTCGGGCCGTCCCGTCCGCAGGATTGGGAGATCGATGAGCCTGCAGCTGCACCGTCCCGACGGCAAGGGCGGCCTCGAGAAGCGAACCACCCAGCCCGATGATTGGCGAACCCAGCTCCAGTCGCCGCGCTGGGGCTCGGGGCTCCGTGGGGGCCGCCTGCCCAGGCTGGGCAATGCCGAGATGAATCCCACGTCGACGGCGATGTCGGTGCTGTTCTGGGTCGGCCTGGCCGGGCTCACGTTCGTGCTCCTGATCGCCGGCTACGGGACGGGCTTCTGGAAGTAGTCGGCGGGGGTCCCTGACGGCCTCGCCTATACTCTGGCCCCATGGTTCTCGGCTTCCTCAACCGGTTCGTTGACTCCAACGACCGGGAAATCCGGCGGATTCAGCCCTTGATCGACGCGGCCAACGCGCTCGAACCCGAGTTCGAGGCGCTGACCGATGCGCAGATCCGGGCGCGCTTCGACGCGCTCCGCGACGAGATCCGGGCGATCGCCGTGCCCGACGAGCCGAGCGACGACGAGCTCCACCATCCCGAGCGGGAGCGTCGCAGCGAACTGGCCAAGGCCCGTCGCAAGCGCGAGATCGAGCGAATCAGCGCCGCCCTGGACGAGGCCGTCCCGGAGGTCTTCGCGATGACCCGCGAGGCGATGAACCGGACCCTGGGGATGCGCCATTTCGACGTCCAGCTGATTGGCGGATTCGTGCTCCACCAGGGCAAGATCGCCGAGATGCGCACGGGCGAAGGCAAGACCCTGGTCGGGCCGCTGGCCGCGATCCTCAACTCGCTGGCCGGTCGGGGCGTCCACGTCGTCACCCCCAACGACTACCTGGCCCGACGCGACCCCCAGTGGATGGGCCCGATCTTCCACTTCCTGGGGGTCAGCCTGGGGATGATCACCCACGACTCGAGCTACGTCTTCGAACCCGGCTATCCCACCAGCGATGAGCGCCTGATCAACCTCCGCCCGGTCGAGCGGCGCGAGGCCTACGCCGCCGACGTGACCTACGGCACGAACAATGAGTTCGGCTTCGACTACCTGCGCGACAACATGGTCACCGAGCTCAGCCAGCGGGTCCAGCGCGGCCAGAGCTTCGCGATCGTCGACGAGGTCGACAACATCCTGATCGACGAGGCGCGCACGCCCCTGATCATCAGCGGCCAGGCCGAGGAGTCGGCCGACAAGTACTACACGTTTGCCCGCCTCGTGCCCCGCCTGACCGAGCGGCCGGAGGGCGCCGAGGACGGCGGCGACTACTTCATCGACCTCAAGGATCGGGCCGTCTCGCCGACCGAGCAGGGCATCACCAAGATGGAGGGTTGGCTCAGCGTCGCGAACATGTACGACGCCGATCCGGCCCTCGCCCGCCACTTCGAGCAGGCGCTCCGGGCCCACGCCCTGTACAAGCGCGATCGGGACTACATCGTCAAGGACGGCGAGATCATCATCGTCGACGAGTTCACCGGTCGCCAGATGCCGGGTCGGCGCTGGAGCGAGGGCCTCCACCAGGCAGTCGAGGCGAAGGAAGGTCTGCGCGTCCAGCGCGAGAGCGTGACCATGGCCACGGTCACCTTCCAGAACTACTTCCGGCTGTACGACAAGCTGGCCGGGATGACCGGCACGGCGATGACCGAGGCCGAGGAATTCCACAAGATCTACAGCCTCGAGGTCGTGGCGATTCCGACCCACCGGCCAATGATCCGCGATGACGAGGCGGACCTCGTCTTCCGCAACGAGATGGGCAAGTTCAACTCGCTGATCGATGAGATCGGCGAGATGACCGGGCTGGGCCGGCCGGTCCTGGTCGGCACGGTCTCCGTGGCGAAGTCGGAGATCCTGGGCGACATGCTCAAGCGACGGGGGATCAAGCACGAGGTCCTCAACGCCAAGTTCCACGAGAAGGAGTCGGGGATCGTCGCCCAGGCCGGCCGGAGCGGGTCGGTCACGATCGCCACGAACATGGCCGGCCGGGGGACGGACATCCTGCTCGGCGGCAACCCGAGCGGCCTCGCCTCGGACCTGCTCCACCAGCGCGGCCTGAACCCGGCCGAGGTGGACAAGGCCACCTACGCCGGGGTCCTGGCCGAGGCCAAGGCGATCTGCGACGCGGACCACGAGCGGGTGGTCGCGGCCGGCGGGCTGCACATCATCGGCACCGAGCGCCACGACAGCCGCCGGATCGACAACCAGCTGCGCGGCCGCGCCGGGCGCCAGGGCGACCCGGGCTCGTCGCGCTTCTACCTGTCACTCGACGATGACCTGATGAAGCGCTTCGCGTCGGAACGGGTCGCCGGGCTGATGGAGCGGATGGGCCTGGAGGACGACGTCGCGATCGAGTCCCGCCTCGTGAGCAAGACGATCGAGAGTGCCCAGACCCGGGTCGAGGGCTTCAACTTCGACATCCGCAAGCGCGTCGTCGAGTTCGACGACGTGATCAACAAGCAGCGCGAGACGATCTACGCGGAGCGCGACAAGGTCCTCCACAACGAGGACCTGGGCGAGACGATCGTGGGCTTCCTGGACGAGGAGATCGATGCCCTGGTCGAGCAGTTCTGCTCGGGCGACCTGCCCGAGGACTGGAACGTCGAAGGGCTGGCCCTTGCCCTCAAGGCCATGGGTCTCGAAGGCCCGGGTACGGCCGAAGACGACCTGTGGGAGCTCGGCGCACGCGAGGCGATCCGCGATCACCTGCGCGAGCTCGTCGACGCGAAGCTGACCGCCAAGGAAGCCGAGGTCGGCGAGGCCGATTGGACCGCCGTCGAGCGGGTCTTCCTGCTGCGCACGATCGACACGCTGTGGGTCGAGCACCTGACCGAGCTGGACGACATGCGCCGGGGGATCGGCCTGCGTGGCTATGCCCAGCAGGATCCCCTGGTCGAGTTCCGGCGCGAGGCCTACAACCTGTACGCCGAGCTGCGCGGCTTCATCCGCCATCAGCTCGCCTCGTCGATCCTGCGCGTCCAGATCACCCGCCAGGAGCCGGCGGCCCCGCAGCCCTTGCCGGGTCCGGGACAGCCGGCGGCGGGCGAGCCGAGTGCGGCCGGCTCGGCGGGTTCGGCCGCGTCGGCGGGTCCGGCCGGGGCCGGGGCCGGGGCGGGCGGAGCGACCCCTCGGGCAGCGGCACCGGGGTCAGCCGTTGTCGGTGGTCAGGCCGGGCGCGACGCGGCGGCCGGCAACGCGATCCTTGGCTCGATCGCCCGCGGGCTGCCGCCGGCGCCCACGGTTCGCGCGGTCACGGAGTCGCTCGGCGACCAGGTCATCGGGTCAGGCCAGGGATCGAACGGATCGAGTGCCCTGCGCCCCGGCTTCGCGCCGGACGGGCGGCGGATGGGCCGCAACGACGTGTGCTTCTGTGGGTCCGGCCTCAAGTACAAGAAATGCCACGGCCGCTGACGTGGCTTCGGGGCCGGTGCTGACACCGGCATGCGCCGCGCGCTGATCCGCCTCGCAGCGGCGACCGCCGTCGGCCTGCTGTGCGTTGGCGCGTACGGTGCCTTCCGGATCTGGCAGCAGGGCCTCCAGGATGACCACCGGCCGGCCGGTGCCGTGGTCGTCCTCGGGGCAGCTCAATACGACGGCCGGCCCTCGCCGATCTTCGAGTCCCGCCTGCGCCATGCCGTGGCCCTGTTCAAGACCGGCGACTATCGCTTCCTGATGGTGACCGGCGGCAAGCAGCCGGGCGACCGGACGACCGAGGCGGCCGTCGCCCGCCAGTTCGCCCTGGACGAGGGCGTCCCGGCGAACCGGATCCTGATGGAGGACCACGGTCGGAACACCCGCGAATCACTCGACGCGGTGAAGACGACGCTGGCCGCCGAGTCGATCCACGATGCCGTGTTCGTCTCGGACCGGAGCCACATGCTGCGGGTCCTCCGGATTGCCTCAGACCTCGGGATCACCGGCTACGGCTCACCGACCTCCGACAGCCCCGGCGACAGCGACCCGCTGCACGTGATCGAGATCACCATCCACGAGCTCGGTGGCCTGGCGGTCTACTTCGTGACCGGGAACAGCCCGCCGGACTGACCCTGGCGCCATTGCCCGTTGGCCCGAGGCTGGGCCGGCGGGGCACGGGACCGGCGCGACAGACTTCCTGGGCTGCACCGCTGGCTCAGCGCGCCCGAGTGATCCGGCCTGGGCCGAGCCGGCGTGTAACCGCGGGCCTCTGGTTCCCGCCGATTAGCGGCCTCCGCGCTGCTATGCAAGAAGTCGAACGGATCCCGAGCGATCGGGGACCCGACCGGGCCCGAACCCGAGCACGGAGCCGCGCTCAACCACGACCGATTCCGGCCGATGTCCACCAAACCGGGCCCCGTTCTGGAATACCAGCACGGGGATCCCTAATTGGCACAATCGGCCGCAGAAGAGGCTGCCCAGGCCGCGCTCCGGTTTGGCTTCGAGGCCGCCCGGCCTGCCCTCGGAAGCCGGAGGGCTTCGGCGCGATCCGGCCGACGACTTCGATCAT
Organism: Chloroflexota bacterium; assembly: GCA_017881915.1. Classification (GTDB taxonomy): domain Bacteria; phylum Chloroflexota; class Limnocylindria; order Limnocylindrales; family CSP1-4; genus Palsa-1033. Next base: position 12,916 of record JADGQK010000048.1, read on the forward strand.
CCCTGGCTGGCCGAGGGCAGCCCCCTCCGCCGCCACGTCCTGTACCGCCTCACCCGCGAGGAGTTCCGCAGCCCAGCCGAACCGCCAGGGGTCTTCTGAGCGCGACGAATCGCTAATCTGGGCACGAATCTCGCACTTTCCCTCTTGGCGAAACCGGCTTGCGTCGGTACACTGGGCCAAGCCCAGCGGGGTATGGGGCTGGAGACCCGGAGGAAGCCCGAAACCGCGTTCGCGAGCAGTCTTCCGGTCGCCGCGCCAAACCCTTCCCCAGCCCACGAGAGAGGGAGCCCGTGAAGCAGGCCGAGGAAGAGTCGTTTATTGATCTGATCGCCTGCGAGCGAGACTGCCGGACATGCAGCTACGCTGCGGCGCTGGATTGCGACGGCAACTGCGGCGTCTGCCCTCACAACGGCTACTGCCCCTGCGTGAACCCCGTCGTCGCCCGGAGCAAGACCGCCCTGCGGATCATCGAGCTCCGTCCGATCCTCCTCCAGGATGTCCAGGGTCGCGGCTAGGTGGAAGCCGCTGCGATCCGGGACCTGACGGAGCGGATCCGGTCGACCTCGGGGCGTCTTTGACCTCGCTGTCAAGGAAGCCCGGGTCGCCCAACTCGATCAACTGACCCTCGCCCCGGGGTTCTGGGACGACGGGAGCACGGCCAGGAAGGTCCTCCGCGAGGCGGATGGGCTGCGGACCGAGATCGACACCTGGCGCCAGCTCGAAGCTCGGGCGATCTCCCTCTTCGAGCTGATCGACCTCCTCCAGGACTCGCCCGATCCCGAGCTGGAGGCCGAGCTCGCCAAGGAAGCGGGCGCGGTCGAGATCGACTTCAATCGCGAACGCACCGCCCTCCTCTTCAGCGGGGAGTATGACGAGCGCGGAGCCCTCCTGATGATCAGTGCCGGGGCCGGCGGCACCGAGGCCACCGACTGGGCCGAGATGCTCCTGCGGATGTACCTGCGCTGGGCCGAGCGCCATCGCTTCCATACCGAGATCGTCGACCAGCAGGAAGGCGAGTCGGCCGGCCTCAAGAGCGTGACCCTGGCCGTCGAGGCGCGCCGGGCGTACGGCTGGCTGCGGGCCGAGCGGGGCGTCCACCGGCTCGTCAGGATCAGCCCGTTCGACTCCCAGAACCGTCGCCAGACGACGTTCGCCCTGGTCGAGGTCCTGCCCGAGGTCGAAGAGGACGATCCGGACATCGAGCTCAACTGGGATGAGATCCGGGTCGACACGTACCGCTCCCAGGGTGCCGGTGGCCAGCACGTCAACAAGACCGACTCGGCGGTCCGCCTGACCCACCTGCCCACGAACATCGTGGCCCAAAGCCAGAACGAGCGGTCCCAGACCCAGAACAAGGAAACAGCGATCAAGGTCCTCAAGGCACGCCTCCTGGAACGACGGCTCGAGGAGAAGGAGGCCGAGATCCGCGAGCTGAAGGGGGAGCACATCACGGCCGGCTGGGGTAACCAGATCCGGAGCTACGTCCTCCATCCCTACCAGATGGTCAAGGACCTGCGGACGGGGGTCGAGACGAGCAACACCGGGGCCGTCCTCGACGGCGACCTCGACACGTTCATGCAGGCGGAGCTCGAGCGCCTCGCCACCGGCGGCGGTTCCGAAGCGGGACCCGAGACCGCCTAGGGTGCCCTCGATCGACATCAGGCCGGCTGCGGCCAACGAGATCCCGACCTGCGCCGAGATCTGGCGCGAGAGCATCAACGACTACAGGAGCCGGCTGAACCAGCCGCTGATCCCCGCTGAGCTCGGTCGGATCATCCGGCTGCAGCACCACCTCGTTGCCACGGATCCAGGGCGGTTCGTCGTGGCCGTGGCCGACGATCGGATCGTGGGCTTCGCCGCGGCCGTGAAGCGCGAGCACCTGTGGTTCCTGTCGATGTGCTTCGTCCGGCCGGCCGACCAGCGCCACGGCGTTGGGCGCCGGATGGTCGAGGCGATCCTGCCGGCGGCAGACTCCGGGGCAACCCTGGCTACCGCTACCGACAGCGTCCAGCCGATCTCGAACGGGCTGTACAGCCGTTTCGGGATCATGCCCCGCCTGCCACTCCTCTCGATCACCGGCTACCTGACCAACCCGGAAACACTGCCGGACCTGCCGCCGGGGGTCGTGGCCGTGCCCTTCGAGACGATCGCCGCAGGACCGCCGGGCGACGCCGGTCAGCGCGAGCTGGCTGCCACGGTCGGAGCACTCGATCGCGAGCTGCTCGGCGTGGAACACCCCCAGGACCATCGCTTCCTGCGTCTCGAGGGTCGCCACGGTTACCTCTACCGGGACGCGATCGGGGTGAGCCAGGGCTACGGCTACGCCTGGGAGACCGGTCGGATGGGGCCCGTAGCGGTCCGCGCTGATGCCCTCATGGGCCCGATCCTGGGTCACCTCCTGCGGGCGGTGCCGGCCCGCGGAGCACAGGCGATCTGGGTGCCGGGCGCGGCCGGATCTGCGATCGCGACCCTGCTCCGGGCCGGGTTCCAATTCGAGGACTTCCCCGTCCTGCTGAGCTGGGACCGGCCATTTGCGGACTTCGAGCGCTACCTGCCGATCTCGCCCGGCCTGCTCTAGTTGTGATCTAGGACGTCTGTCGGCCGGACAGGTCCGGTCGAGGGTGGTAGCCTCCGAGCGTGTCTTCCCCGAACGCGGCCCCTCCCCGGGCCGCCGCGCGCGCGCTCCGCGAGCTGCCCGCCGCCCATCCGTTCGCCGAGACGGCGGACGAGCAGGCGATCCTCGTGCTGCACGACGTCACCAAGACCTACCCCAACGGCAAGACGGCCCTGCGCGACGTCGACCTGGTCATCCCCGAGGGCGACTTCGTCTTCCTCGTCGGCGCTTCCGGGGCCGGCAAGTCGACCCTGATCAAGCTGATCATCCGGGATGAGATCGCGACCCGGGGCGCGGTGATCCTCGACGGCCAGGACGTGGCCCGCCTGAACCGGCGCGAGGTGCCCCGGATCCGGCGCAAGATCGGGATCATCTTCCAGGACTTCAAGCTGCTGCCGACCAAGACGGTCCGCGAGAACGTCGGCTTCGCGCTCGAGGTCACCGGCACGCCCCGCCGCCAGGTCGCGCCGGCGGTCGAGCGGGTCATCGCCCTCGTCGGGTTGACCGCCCAGGCCGCCCAGCTGCCATCCCAGCTGTCCGGCGGCGAGCAGCAGCGCACGGCGATCGCCCGGGCCCTCGTCCACGATCCGCGCCTGATCATCGCCGACGAGCCGACCGGCAACCTCGATCCGCTGATCAGCTGGGAGATCATCCAGCTCCTGTCCCGGATCAACGAGCTTGGCGTGACCGTGCTGATGGCGACCCACAACGCCGAGATCGTGACCGCCCTGCGCCGGCGGGTCGTGGCGCTCGAGGATGGCCGGATCACCCGCGACGAGCTCGGCGCCGCGTACCACCGCGAGGACTGAGCGGTGCTCTCGTTCGTCGCCTTCAGCCTGAAGCGCGCCTGGCAAGGGTTCTGGCGGAACGCCGTGATGAGCATCGCGGCCACCGCCACGATGGTCCTGATGCTCGTCCTGTTGAGCGCCTTCTTCGTCGTCCTGTCCGGCCTGGATGCGGGCCTCCAGTTCGTTGAGCAGAAGGTGGAGGTGGTGGCCGAGCTGCGCGACGACGCGCCCGACCTGAAGATCGCGCAGCTCCGCCAGGACGTCGCCGCGCTGCCCGAGGTGGCCTCGGTCGACTACATCGACAAGCCCACGGCCCTCGCCCAGTTCAAGCAGCGGATGGTCGAACAGGGCCGCGAGGACCTGACCCAGTTCCTCGACTCGAACCCGCTGCCGGCCACCCTCAACATCAAGCTCAAGGATCCCCACCAGTTCGGTAGCGTCGTCCAGACCCTGCGTGCGCGCACGGATGTCGTGGGCACCGTGGAAGAGGTCCAGAGCCTCGTCGACCGGGTCCTGACGGTGACCAACCTGCTCCGGACGGGCGGCCTGATCCTGCTCGGCCTGGTTGGCCTGACCGTGCTCTTCATCATCGTCAATACGATCCGGCTGGCCGTGGTGGCCCGGGCCGAGGAGATCGAGATCATGCGCCTGGTGGGCGCGTCCGACGCATTCATCCGCTGGCCGTTCATCTTCGAGGGCGCCCTCGTCGGCCTGCTCGGCGCACTGATCACGCTCGTCCTGCTGGCCCTCGGGGCCGCGCCCCTGGGCAACCTGATGACCCGTTTCTTCGAGATCCTGCCGCTCGAGTTCGGCTCACTGTCGCGCAACCTGGCCGTGCTCGTGCTGGCCACGGGCATCGGCCTGGGCACGCTAGGTTCGTGGGTCTCCGTCCGGAGCTACCTCCTGAAGTAGCGACCCCGGGCGACCCGCGGTAGGCTGCCGGTGCCCAAGCTCCGCCGACACGGAGCCGATGCGCCCCGAATCCAGGACGATCCATGCCTCCCAGCAACCCCCCTTCCGGCGACCCGCCAACCGGCGGCGCCCGGGCGCGTCGCCTGCAGCGCCTGCCGTGGTTCATCGCGTTCATCGCAATCCTGGGCGGGTCCGGCCTGTTCCTGTCCGGGTTTGCCCTCGGTGCACTGCGAGCGTCGACCCCTGGCACGCCGCTCGCCGATCGCCAGGCGTTCGAGCCCTTCTGGGATACCTACAACTCGATCCAGAGCGACTACGCGCTCGATCCGGTTGACCGCAAGACGCTGGTCGAGGGCGCGATCCGGGGGATGATCAACGCGCTTGGGGACCCGTTCAGCCAGTACCTCAGCCCGAACGACTTCCAGACGACCCTGGAGGGCCTGGCTGGAACATTCACCGGGATCGGAGCCGTCATCCCGGCCACGACAGTCTCCGGCAATGCCGCCTGCACGACCCTTGGCCCAGGCTGCACCCTCGTCGTCTCGAGCGTGATCCAGGGCGCGCCGGCGGAGGAGGCCGGCGTCCAGCCCGGCGATCGGATCGTGACGATCAACGGGATCACGCTGGTGGGTAGCGTCGACGACGCGGTCGCGAAGATCCGCGGCGCGAAGGGCACGACGGTCGTCCTGGGCATCGATCGGGCCGGGTCGTCCAGCCCGCTGTCGATCTCGATCGTCCGCGATGTCGTCGTCCAGAAGGAGGTCGAGACCCGCTCGTTGGTCAACGGGACGGTCGGCTACGTCCGGTTGGTCGGCTTCAGCGACAACTCGGCCCTCGACTTCGCGGCGGCGGTCAGGGCCGACGTGGCGGCCGGCCAGACACGCCTGGTCGTCGACCTGCGGGGCGACCTCGGGGGCTACATCACGGCCGCCCAGGCGGTCGCCAGCCAGTTCCTCGACGGTGGCGTGGTCTTCTACGAGCGCGGCGTGGACGGCGTCGACACGCCGACGAACGCGACTTCGGGCGGGGGCGCCACGGATCCCCGGATCAGGCTGGTTGTCCTGATCGATGCCAATACCGCCTCGGCCAGCGAGATCGTGGCCGGCGCCCTGCAGGCCCGCGGTCGGGCACAGCTGATCGGCGCCCAGTCGTACGGCAAAGGCACGATCCAGGCGTTCCAGCAACTCTCCGACGACAGCGGCGGCTTCCGCCTGACCATCGCCAAGTGGCTGACCCCGAACAAGGTCTGGATCCAACATGTTGGGCTGACTCCGGATGTTCCGGTCAGCGTCCCGGCCAACAACCCGGCCGGAAGCGACCCGATCCTCGACCGAGCCCTCCAGGTCCTGGCGGCCGCACCGACTGCGGTCGTGCCCGGCGCAGTCGTGCCCGGGGAGCGTGCGCTGCAGCTCGAGCGGGCCGCCTGAGGTCGCCTCAGCGTTCCACGCCGGCGGTCCGCGACGGGCCCGCCAGGTTCGGCTATTGCACAGGACGTCGCCTTCGGGTACGGTTTCGTCGAACGAAAGGAGGTGATGTGCAGTGTCTGAACGTCGTCGCTGCACCACCTCGCAGGAGATGACCGTCTAAGCGGACACCCTGCGGGTGGTGAAGCTTGCGAACGCCGGTCCGCGAGGGCCGGCGTTCGTGCGCCCGGAATGCCGCCCGACCCCGGGGCGCCGGCCAGGCCTCGCCGGGGTACCATCCGCCGGCCGTCATCACCGAAGGAGTCAGCCATGGGCGAGGAGACGATCGCCCTCAACCGCCGAGCTCGCCACCAGTACACGATCGAGGATACGTTCGAGGCCGGGATCGCCCTGACCGGGACGGAGATCAAGTCGATTCGTGACCACAAGGTGAACCTGTCCGATGCATACGCCCGGATCGACCGCGGCGAGATGTGGCTGTTCGGCGCGCACATTGCCCCGTACGAGGCCGGCAATCGCCTGAACCACGAGGCGAAGCGGACCCGCAAGCTCCTCGTCCATCGGGCCGAATTGACCCAGCTCGCGACGAAGACGAAGCAGAAGGGCCAGACCATGGTTCCGCTCCGGCTGTACATCAACGCCGGCGGACGGGCCAAGGTCGAGATCGGGCTGGGCCGGGGCAAGCAGCTTTTCGACCGGCGGCGCGACATCGCCGAGCGGGACTCCCGGCGCGACGTGGCCCGCCAGATGGCCGACGTCTCGCGCGGCCGCTGAGCCAAAGCGACGATCGGAGATCGCGGCCCTACTCGACTAGCGCCGGCGACCAGCCTGGCGTGCGCGACCGGGAGCTGCCGCCTCGTTCGATGTCGTGATCCAGGAGCCACCGGCACTGAGACACGACCCACAAAGCGGGTCGCTTGGCAGCAGGCCGCCCTTGTGGGATGATCCGCCTCCGTCGAGCGCAGGTTCGACGGCCGTGGGGATGCGTGGATTCGACAGGGTCCAGCTACCAGGGAACGCGAGCCGAGGATGTCGCTCTGGCCTCGTAAAAAGGCGACAAAAAGAAGTAACTGGCAACCGCCAGCCTGCTCTCGCCCTCGCTGCTTAGGCAGTAAGGTGAGCGTGGAAGCAGCCTCCTCCTCGCGGGCTGTGGAAGCGTCAT
>JADGQK010000049.1 GCA_017881915.1 Chloroflexota bacterium
CGGGCTGACCTACCTGTTCATCACCCACGACCTGTCGCTGGCCTGGGTGATCGCCGACCGGATCGCCGTGATGTACCTCGGCAAGATCATGGAGATCGGCCCGGCCGAAGCCGTGATCCGCTCCCCGCGCAACCCGTACACCAAGGCCCTGGTCAGCGTTTCACCGACGCCCGAGCCGGCCGACGCCGCGGCCCGGGCGAGTCGCTACATCCTGCAGGGCGAGACGCCCGACGCGGCCCACATTCCGCCCGGTTGCCGGTTCCACCCGCGCTGCCCCCTGGCCTTCGACCGGTGCAAGGTGGATGAGCCGCCCCTCTTCGACATGGGCGGCGGCCAACAGGCCGCCTGCTGGCTGGCCGAGGGCGGCCGGGAGCTGCCGCCGTTCCCGGCCCGGCCTGGTCTGGCGACCCTGCCGGTCGTGCCGGTCGCCACTGCGCCGGCCCATGTTGCGGTGCCGGCCGCCGTCGCGCCCGCCGCCGCGGAGCCGGCTCCGGCGCCATGAACGTACTTCCGCCCGATCGGATCGCGCCGCTGCTCGCCGCGACGGTCGCCACCCTCCGCGCCGAGGTGCGTGGCCTGGGCAGCGAAGCGCGCTGGCAGCCAGCCGCGGGGGAGTGGTCGGTCAACGCGTGCGTCGGCCACCTCCTCGAATGCGAGGAGCGCTCCTTTGCCGGTTGGATCCGGCTGATCCTCGAGACAGACGGGGCGCCGCTGACTGGGTGGGATCAGGCCGCCGTGGCGGCCGCGCGGCGCGACGAGGAGGCCGATCCGATCGAGCTCGTCGAGGTGTTCGCCGCCCGCCGGAGCGAGGGAATCGCCCTCGTCCGGGCCCTGTCGCCGGCCGATCTCGGCCGCGTCGGGATCCATCCCGTGATCGGCCCGCTGCGGATCGATGAGCTGCTGGGGGAGTGGGTCCACCACGATCGCAACCACGTCCGCCAGGCGTTGGCGGTGACGCAGGCCCGGGTCTGGCCCCAGATGGGCGCGACCCGCCGGTTCAGCGAGCCCGGCGACTAGCCTCGATCAGCAAGGCGTCGCGGCGCACCCGGCAGAGCAGGTCGACCAGCTCGAGACGATTCACCGCGGCCTCGATCGTCGCGCCCACCGTCACGGCGCCATGGCGTTCCTGGAGGACTGCCGTCGCGAGCGGCTCGGGCGGCTCGACTAGGGCGGCGGCCACGGCCGCGGCAATCTCCGGGCTGCCCATCGGCAAGAGCGGCACGAACGGCAGTCGAGGCAGGAGCAGGCGCGTCTCGGGCAGATCCTCCGGATCGGGCCGCTCGCCGGCGAGGGTCAGGCCGAGGGATGCCGCGAGGTGCGCATGGGCGACCGCCTGGACGTCGGGTCGGGCCCGGTAGATCGCTCGATGGACCGCGATGTCCGAGCTCGGACGCGGCGCGTCCGGGTCGTCGGCGTCCGGGGCGTCGCCGGGGTTGATCGGTACGAGCAGGAGGTCCGCTACGGACAGCTCGTCCTTGCGCCGGCCGGAGGGCGTGACGAGGAGCTGGTCCCCGATCCGGATCGAGAGGTTGCCCTCGGCGGCAACGATCAGGCCGCGGGCCCCGAGCCGCACGCCGGCCCGGATGATCGCGTCGGCGGCTTCGAGGTGTTCGAGTGAGTGCATGCTCCAGATGATCGATCATCCGGCCCAAACGCGCAGTCGCGCGAGCCGCTCCTGCCCGGTCTCAGACGCGCGGGCGGCGCTTCTGCGGGTCGTACAGGGCCGGCTCGCCGACCGTGGCGGACGTCATGCCATCGGTCAGGGCGACTTCGACGCGGGTGCCCGACGCGGCTGCGGCCCGTTCGAGGATTGCCAGGGCGATCGTTCCGAGGCGTGGTGAACGGGTTGGGCTGGTTGCGGTCCCGACCGACCGGCCCTCGATCGTGACCTCGGCGCCCACCTCGGGCAGGGCATCGCCTTCGATCGTCAGCGAAGCAAGTCGCAGGGCCGGCTCGCCTGCGTCCCGCTCGGCCCGGATCGCCGCAGCGCCGTGGAAGTCGCGTCCGTCGATCTTCATGAACCGCTCGAAGTTGATGTCGAACGGGCTCGACTCGGCGGGCGTGTAGTCGTAGCCGGGCAGGATCATGCCCGCCTCGATCCGCAGGACATCGAGGGCATCGAAGCCGTAGGGGCGGACATCCCCGGCCGCCGTCAGGGTCCGCCAGAGCGGCTCGGCGTGCTCGGGTCGAACGAAGATCTCGTAGCCGAGTTCGCCCGAGACGCCCGTCCGGGCGATCCAGGCCGGCGCTGGGCCGACCATGACCGGCTCGGTCAGGAACCGGAAGTAGGGCAGCCTGGCCAGGTCGAAGGCGACATGACGCTGGAGGATCTCGCGCGTCCGCGGGCCCTGGAACTGAACGTGGGGCAGCTCATGAACGATCAGCTCGATCGTGACCTCGAGCCCGACCGACACGTCGCGCAGGTGATCGGCCAGGTCGAACCGGTTGGTCATGAACCAGACGTGATCCGGTCCAAAGACGTAGATCGTGGCGTCGTCGAGCAGCCGGCCGTGCTCGTCGAGGAGCGGGGCATAACGCACCCGGCCGGGGCCGTAGGCGAGCACGTCGTTGGCGATCAGGCGGTCTGCGGCGCGCAGCGCATCGGGGCCGTGGAAGTCCCACTTGATCAGGGCGGAGCAGTCCCAGATCCCGGCGGCGTCGCGAACGGCCGCGTACTCACCATCGCGATCGCCGAAGCCGGTGGTCCACAGCCAGCCGTCCCAGTCGCCGAACTCGGCGCCGAGCGCTTCCTGGACGTGATGAAAGGCCGAGTGAACAGGCGGGTCAGTCATGACCGGAGGGTAGGCGGCGGTCGACCCGGCGCGTGGCGCATGTCGCGCGGGGCGCGACGGCGGAGGCGTCGGGATTCCGTCGGGAGGCTGCCGGACAGGATCGAACTCAACCAACGGAGGAGCGCTACGCTGAACGCATGGCACCGAGAATCCGAGGCAGGGAGAGAGCGATGGGCGGTCACTGGAACAGGCGTGGTTCGGGTCGGGGCGAGTGGGCCGGGATCTCGGTGTTCGGGGTGATCCTGATCGTGGTCGGGACGATCTTCCTGGTCGACCAGTTCGGGATCTTCCGCTTCGCCTGGCGCGTGTTCTGGCCGATCCTCCTGATCGCGGTCGGGGCGGTCCTCGTCCTGAACGCCGCCAGCCGCTCGGGCCAGGGCCGGTCCGGCCACGGCGCCTCGTCGTCCGCGATCTCGCGCGACGGGGCGGGCCGGCTCGAGCTGGAGGTTGGGGTTGGCGCAGGCACCTTCCGCTTCGGGGGAGGCTCGAGCCAGCTCGTGGAGGTCCGCTCGTCGAACGGCGACGTCGCCGCCCAGGAGCGGCGGGACGGCGACCTTGCCCAGGTCCGGCTGCGCCAGGACGTGGCCTCGTTCGGGGGCTGGCGGGGTGGCACGGACTGGGAGATCCGGGTCGCCTCGGACATCCCCACCCGCCTTCGCTTCAATGCCGGCGCCGGCACCTTTGACGTCGACCTGAGTGCCCTGACGATCGTCGACGCGCGGCTCCAGGTTGGCGCGGCCCGGGCGCGGATCGTCCTGCCCCGACCGCGTGGTACGGTCGGGGTCTCGGTCACCGGCGGTGCCTCGTCGTTCACGATCGAAGTGCCGGCCGGCGTCGAGTACCGCTTCGAATCCTCCGGTGGCCTGACCAGCGTCGATGGCCGGACGGAGAGTCCCGGCTACCGGGCGGCCACCGACCGCGTGCTCGTCCGATTCACCGGCGGGGCGTCCTCCGTTCGGATCGGGTGATCGAACCGGAAGGCGCCGGTGGCCTCGGCGATCGCGCCGAACCGCTACCCCCGACACCCCGCGGAACCCGGGTCCGGGAGGAGCCGCTCAGCCAGAATCGCGACTTCCTCATGCTCCTCGGCGGCCAGGGGATCTCCGCCTTCGGCGACGCGCTCAGCCTGACCGCCCTGCCCCTGCTGGTCCTGGCGATCACCGGCTCGGGGATCGCGATGGGGGTTGTCGGGGTCCTCAACACGATCCCGGACCTCGTCTTCGGGCTGATCGCGGGAGTGATCGCCGACCGGAGCGACCGGCGCCTGATGATCCTGGGCGCGGACTTCGGTCGGGCGCTGCTCACCGCCCTGATCCCGCTGTCGATCTTCCTGGGCGGCCCGACAATCGCGGTGATCCTGCTGATCGCAGCCCCGATGTCGATGCTCCGGGCGCTGTTCCTGGCCGCCTACACCGCGGCAATGCCGAGCCTGGTCGGGCGGCCACTGCTCGGCCGGGCCACATCCACCTTGGAGACTGTCTACAGCCTCAGCTTCGTCGTGGGTCCAAGCGTCGCTGGGCTCCTCGCGGTGGTGGTCGGCTTCGGTCCGACGATCGCGGTCGACGCTCTCAGCTTCCTCGCCAGCTCGCTCGCGATGGCCCTGATCCGGCGGCCGCTCCAGGAGCGCCAGGTCCGCCCGCCACTCGACCTGCGGGCGGAGATCCGGGAGGGGATTGCCTACATCGCCGGCCACCCGACCCTGCGCCTGGCGGTCTCGTACTGGGGCCTGATCAGCGTGATCACGGCGGGGCTGATCCCGGTCCTGACCTACTTCGTCACCAGGCAGCTCGGGTTGTCGAGCGCGACGTTCGGGCTCCTCCTGTCGGTCAACGGGGTCGGCTACCTGCTGGGGGCGCTGGGCATGAATCGGCTCAAGGTTCGATCGGCTGGCCGATTGATGCTGGTCGGGACCGCGATCGAGGCGATCGCCATGATCATCGCGGTCAACGGCCAGGTCTTCGTGCTGATGCCCGCCGCGTTCGTCGTCGGGGCCGCCTCGGCGAGCGTCGTGATCACGTACGTCACCCTGCGCTCGGCGGCCGCCCCGGACGAGCTCCTCGGCCGTGTCGGCTCGACGGCGCGGACCCTGTCGATCGGCCTCCAGCCGATCGGGATGATCGCGGCCGGCGTCCTGCTCGACAGCATCGGCGGGGGCGCGACGCTGCTCCTGATGGGCTCGGCCTTGCTCCTCGCGACGATCGGCTTCTCAGCGTCGGGCACGCTCCGCCGGGCGATGGTGATCGGCGGCCACGTGCCGCGTTGAGTCCGCCCGATCAGGCCGCGAGCGCCGCCGGCGCGGTCCGGCTCGTCCGGACGATGACGGGCTCGCTGAGCGAGAACGCCACGAGGCAGCCCTCGCAGCGGATCTCGCCGTCGAGGTCGAGCTGATCGACCAGGATCGTCCCGTCGCAGGCGGGGCAATCGAGCGCAATCACCGGGTTCGGAACGAAGGTGTCCGTGTTCATGACCGGAGAATGAGCCGGCCCTGTGACAGCTTGCGTGTCACGCCCGATTCCGTGGGCCCCGGAACGACCATTCGGCGCGGACGGCCGCAGTCCGGGTTCGCGGCCGAGCAACTTTCTGCCGATTAGCGATCCCGGTGCTGCTATTCATGGAATCGAGGGCTTCGCGGCTCATTCGGGGCGATCCGACCGGAGAGCCACGCACGATCCGATGGGGTCGCTGGTCGCGGATGAACCCGGATCTGGCTTAGTAGCACGAGGGTCGCTAAACGGCACGATCCAAGCCCGGGCGAGAGCCCAAGCCCGGGCGAGGCATGGATCCCAGCCTGGGCACCGGACCCCGGAACCCGCTACAGCTCGCGCCGCCGGAACGAGAGGACCGCCAGGCCCAGGACGATGACGAACCAGGCAGCGATCCAGGCGAGGTAGGCTGTGCTTGGACCGGCCGACGCGTAGAACGGGTTGGCCGCCAGCTGCGCGTTGGTGCGCCCGCTGTCGGAGGCCACCGCGATGACCACCTGCGGTTCGAGCGCAAAGATCGCCGCCCGCCAGACCCCATCCGTAGGGAACAGGAAACGGCTGGCCACGGCAACCTGCTCGAGCAGGTCCGCCTTGAGGTACGTGCCCAGGCCTCCGAGGACCCCGGCGATCCAGCACATCCCGAACAGGACGACCGTGATCGCCCCGCCGGCGATCGAGGGTAGCCGGGTCGAGAAGAGCACGGTCAGGGTCAGGACCAGGACGGCCTGCAGGGCGATTGCCCCGGCGGCTCCCAGTGGGTCGGGCGGCGCATACCCGGAGGCCAGCTTCATCGCCAGGATCTCGAGCAGGCCCGAGGCGAGGGCGTAGCTGCCGGCCACGAGCGCCAGCCCCAGCCAGCGTCCAACCAGGAACGTCGAGCGCCCGATCGGCCGGGCCAGGATCGCCAGGAGCACGCCGCTCTCGATGTCGGCGGCCACGGCCGGTGCGCCGATGAACGCGGCGGTCATCGCCAGGATGAAGCTGAACATGAACGCGACGACGATCAGCATCTGGCTCACGCCTAGCTGGATCACCAACTCGCTGCTGCCGTGCTCGCGGGCGAGCGTGACGAGCCGCTCGAAGCCGATCCCGGAGATCCCCACGACGACCACGGTCAGGATGAACAGGACCCACAGGATTCGCCGGCGGAAGGCATCGAGGATCGTCAGCCGGACGATCACCAGGAGGGGCAGGATGATCGAGTTCATCGACGGCCGCCGTCGTCGGTCACGCGGTGAGCCGCCGCCGACCCCTCCGGATCCGCTGCCGCGCCGAGCAGCTCGAGGAATCGCTCCTCGAGCGTCTCGCGACCCTGGGCAACCGCATGGACCAGGCCGCCGGCATGGACGATCGCAGCGACCACTTCGGGGATCCTGGCAGGATCGATCGGTCGGATCGTGATCCGCTCCGGGTCGGCCGGGTCCGTCTCCAGCGTCCCGAAGGCCTCCAGCCGGGCTCGTCCCTCAGCCGATAGCTGGCTCACGCGCAGGACCACTGCCTGCTCGCCGAGAAGCTCGTCGAGCGTCCCACTCGCCACGACCCGACCGCGGTTCACCACGGCGACCCGGTCGCACACGAGCTCGACCTCGGACAGGAGGTGCGAGTTCAGGAAGATGGTCACGCCGCGATCGCGAGCGGCCCGGATGATCTGGCGGACCTCCGTTCGACCGACCGGGTCGAGGGCTGACGTCGGCTCATCGAGGAAGACGAGGTCCGGGGCGCCGAGCAGGGCGGCCCCCAGCCCGAGCCGCTGCTGCATCCCCTTGGAGAATGTCCCGACGGGATCGTTTGCCCGGTCGGCCAGCCCGACGGTTTCGAGCGCCGCGTCGACTTCGGCCGTCCGCCTGTTCGCCGGCAGCCGGGCGAGCTCGGTGTGGAGCCGGAGCACTTCGCGAGCGCGCAGCCAGGACTGGTAGCGGAACAGCTCGGGCAGGTAGCCGATCCGCCGGCGCGTCTCGCGGTCGCCGATTGGAGCGCCGAGGACCAGGCCACTACCCGAGGTGGCGGCCGTCAAGCCCAGGAGAAGCTTGACCGAAGTCGTCTTGCCCGCGCCGTTCGGCCCCAGGAAGCCGAAGACTTCGCCGAGCTCGACGCGCATCGACAGACCCGCCAGGACGGTGGTCCGGCCGAACCGCTTCGAGAGCTCATGCGTCTCGATCGCCGGGGCCGAGCTAAGTCCAGAAGACGTGGCGGAGGTCATGGCGGCATCGTCGCATGGACGGCTCATGGTCGGCGGTCGTGACGCATCGGCCGTCATACGTCAGCGCGACATCAGCCTGTTCATCTGAGGTCCTAGCGGCACCGACCCGCGACAGGCCATGTGGCCAAGCTCCAGGCCAGGACACGATCAGCCGCGGTAGCGGAAGCAGCCGGGGAGATGGTCATCGACGAGGCCGACGCTCTGCATGAAGGCGTAGGTGATCGTGGGACCGACGAACCGGAAGCCACGACCCTGGAGGTCCTTCGAGAGGGCGGCCGAGGCAGGTGTGCTCGCGGGGATGACGCCCGAACCGACGCGGGCGGGCAATGATCGAGCCGGCTCGGGCACGATGGTCCGCAGGTAGGCGCCAAAGCCGCTGAACTCCCGGCTGAGGGCCAGGCAGGCGATCGCATTGCCGATCGAGGCGTCGATCTTGGCCTGGTTTCGAACGATGCCGGCATCTGTCATCAGGCGCGCCCGATCTGCCTCGTCGAACAATGCCACGACCGCGGGATCAAAGCCGCGGAACGCCACGCGGAACGCCTCGCGCTTGCGCAGGATGGTCGACCACGACAGGCCGGCCTGGAACGACTCGAGGACGAGGCGCTCGAACAGCTCCACGTCATCGGTCGTTGGCCGGCCCCACTCATCATCGTGGTAGGCCGTCATCAGGGGGTCGGGCCGCGGACCGTCGGCGCCGGCCCAGGGACAGCGGCCGACCGTCATCAGGGGATCGGCGTGGTGTCGACGAGGGTGCTCCACATGTACGGGTCGGCCGCCGGCGAGCCGGTGTTGAACACTTGCCGGAAGATCTCGGCGCTGACGGTCTTCGTGCCCAGGCTGCCGGCCAGGACCACCTTGATCGGACGACCGGAAACGCCCTTGTCCGTCAGGTCGAGCGAGGTGAGCGCGCCGACGTTCGTCCGGGAGTCAGTCGCGAAGACTACCGAGAGCTGGGCCCAGGTGTAGGTGGCCGTGTGCCAGATCGCGTGAGGCGAGGAGCTGTCATACGAGACGCCGTGCGGATCCCGATCCGACGAGCCTCGCAGGTAGCTCAACGGCCCCGACACGATCTGGCCGGTGGCCGAGGTGTATACGTTCTCGTTGTCCTCGGTGGCCCCGCCGTCGGCCGAGTGGTACAGGGCATTGATGATCGCCGAGCCGCTCTTGAGGACCTGGCCGGCGGTTGCGCTGATGGCCGCCGTGGACGCGGTCACCTCGCCCAATGAGCCGTGGTAGACCTGCGAGCGGGTGTCGTCGAAGAGGTCGTAGGACCCGCTCCCGACGTGGACATGCTCCTCGGCGTAGCTTCGGGCGGCGATCGCCTGTGCCTTGAGCGCCTCGGTTGGCCAGCTCGCGGGCATCTCGGCCGGGACCACCCCACGCAGGTACAGGTCGAGGCCCACCTCGTTGACCGCGATCGCGCCACTCGACGTGTTCAGGACGCGGATCACGCCCCTGTACGTATCATCCGCGACCGGCTTCGTGTCGACCTCGATCCGGCCCGGGTCGGCACCCGATCGGAGGCGGAGGTCCGCCGCGGCCGTCGTCCTGGTCAGGAGGACCGTCCCGCTGGTCGAGGTGACCCGGATCGCGAAGCCGCTGCCCGACGGCCAGATCGTCACTCGTGCCCCGACCGGGAACGAGCCGCTGACGCCGTCGATCGTGAACGGTGCGCCGCGACCGTGGAGGACGATCGGCTTGGCCGAGGTCGCCTTCGTCGGGCTCAGGACAAGGACCCGGACCGGCGAGGCGGCGCTGATCGTGGCGAGCGTTGTGCCCTGGTAGTAGTGGGCGAGGATCGTCGGGGCTGTCTGGCCGGCGAGGGCGCGACCGCGCGCGCCGTACTGGCTCAGCCCCAGGCCGTGGCCGTAGCCGCGGCCATAGAACGTCACGGTAGGCGGTGCGAACGGCATTCGATGGACCGACCCGGTCCGGCCGGGCGGCGGCCCAGGGAGGAACAACCCCGCGGGCCGGGGTCCGCTGGCCAGGACCGGCAAGACTGGCCCGAAGCCGAACGCAACGAGCAGCATCAGCGTGCTTGCGGCCACGGAGCCGGCCCCGATCCTCCGTGCTGAACCTGGCATCTACTCCTTCGGTCCGACGGTGCCCGTCGAGGACCATGCGTTCGTGTAGCGTACCCAACCATGATCCTGATGCACGCCAGGGGCGGTTGAGGTGGCAACCGCGCTGCATGTCGCCGAGATCCTCGGCGGTCTGTTTCTCATCGCGTACGTCGCGTGGGATGTCTTCAACACGGTGGCCCTGCCCCGGCCGACGCCGTCCGTGTACCGGCTCGCCCGAAACCTCACCCTCTTCTCGTGGCAGGCCTGGTGCTGGCAGGCGCGCCGGATGGCGCCTGGGCAGAAGCGTGAGCGCTGGCTGGGAGGCTTCGCTCCGCTCCTGGTCCTGGTCCTCCTGGTGGCCTGGGTCCTGGTCCTGATCCTTGGCTTCGGGCTGATCGACCTGGCCTTCGGCGCCGACTTCAACCCGCCCATCCAGGACCTTGGAACTGCTGTGTACGCAGCCGGGACCGGCCTGCTGACGATCGGCTTCGGGGACATCGTGCCGACCGCGCTCGTGACGCGCCTGATCGTGATTGGTTCGGCCGGCCTGGGCCTGGGCACAGTCGCCCTGGTGGTCACCTACCTCTTCTCGCTGTATGGCTCATTCCAGCGGCGCGAGGTGCTGGTGACCATGCTCGATGCGCGGGCCGGCGCACCTCCGTCGGGCGTAGCCCTGCTTGAGACCTCCCAGCGAACAGGCCTGATCGACGACCTGCCGGCGCTCCTCGGCGATTGGGAACGCTGGGCAGCCGAGGTCCTTGACAGCCACGTCGCCTATCCAATCCTGGGCTACTTCCGCTCCAGCCACGACAACGAGTCCTGGGTTGCCTCGCTCGGGGCGATGCTCGATGCCGCGGTGCTGATCCTGACCACCGTCGAGGGTCAGCCCAGGGGTCGGGCGGAGATGCTCGTGGCGATTGGAGTCCATCTCGTGGAGGATGTCTCGAGCTTCTTCGGGTTCAGCAATGACGGTCGGGTGGGCGTGGAGCGGACCGAGTACGACGCCGCTCGGCTGCGCCTGGAGGCAGCCGGATTCAAGCTCGAGGGACCCGACGTCGGCTGGATCCTGTTTGCCCAGATCCGGGCCCGTTACGCCTCGCGGCTCAACGAGCTGGCCGGGTTCTGGATGACCCCACCGGCCCTCTGGATCGGCGATCGCGACCACGAGGCGCATCACGCCGAGCCGTGATCGGCGTGCTCAGCTGCCGAGCAGCGCCGGCAGCTCGATCGTCCTGGTCGCGGCCAGTGGCGTCGCCGGGTGGCAGGTGAAGTAGAGGACCTGGTGGCGGGTGGCGAGGTCCTCGATCGAGCGGGCGGCCCGCTCGGCGCGGTTTGGGTCGAAGTTCACCAGGATGTCGTCCATCACGACCGGCAGTGACTCTGCCTGGCCGGCGAAATGCTCGACCAGCCCAAAGCGCAGGGCCAGGTACAGCTGCTGGGCGGTGCCGGTCGACAGCGCGCCAAGTGGGACAAGCACGCCGTCGTTGCGCTCGAGCTCCTGGACCGGCTTGCCCATCGGGGCGAGGATCCGGACGTAGCGGCCGTCCGTCCAGCTCGCAAGCAACGCCTCGGCCACGCTGAGGACCTCCGGCCGATGCTCGCGCTCGTAACGGGCGCGGGTTCGGCGGAGGAGGGCCAGGCCGATCGTGGTGACCGACCAGGACTCGGCCAGGTCCTGGAGTTCGGCGATCCAGTCGGCCCGCTGCTGGCGCAGGTCGGCGGCGTCGGCTGACCGTTCGATCCGGGCGATCGTGTCGCGCTCGGCGCCCAGCTCCTCGAGGACGGCCGTTCGGCGCGCCTCGACGGCCCGCCCGCGCTCGAGCTCCGCCTCGAGCTCCGCCTGAATCCGGGCCCGGTCGCCGAAGCTAGCCAGGTCCGCCTCGAACGCGGCAACAGCCTCGCCCGGACCGGACAGGGCGACGAGCGTGTCATGCGCCGCCCGGATCTCGCGCTGGACCTGGCTCCGGCGACTCGCCTGCGCGACCGCCGCACGCAGTCCCGCGACATCGGCGGCACCACCGTCGGCGAGGACGGCAGCCTGTCGGACCCGAGCTGCCTGGAGGGCAGCCTCGTTCGCGGCGATCGTCGCCTCGATCCGATCAAGCTCGCTGGCAGCTCGACCGCGGGTCGTTTCCCCGGCGACGCTTGCGCTCAGATCCCGTCGGACGATCTCGAGCCCGGCGAGGGGGTCATCGGCCGGCCGGCCCTGCGCCTCCAGGAACTCGGTGGCCCGGGCTTCGTGCGCCGCCAGCCGGACCGCCGTGTCGTCACGGCGCTGCTCGATCGCGCGCAGGGCGGCGAGGCTGCCCCGTGCGGCAACTGCGCCGTCGACCAGCCGGGCCGCTGTTTCCCGATCGAGATCCGGGGGGAGACCGTGGCCGGTGAGCCAGGCGCGCCACTCTGCCTGGGCAAGTTCCTGGGCGGTCCCGGCAACGGCCAGTCGATCGGCGGCCGCCCGGGCGCGCTCCTCGAGGAGGCGGACCCGGCCGAGACGCTCCTCGCGGCGAGCCGTGAACGGGTCGGCGATCGGGCTGGTCGCCGATGCGGCCTGGCTTCGCGAGCGCCTGATCAGGGTTCCGGTGACGAGTCCGCCCGCGCCGCTGAGCAAGATCAGGAAACCGCCCTGGGCAGCGCTCAGGCCCAAGAGGGCCATCGCCGCCGCGACGACGACACCCATGGCGAGCGCGACAAGCAACCCGGTCTGCAGGCCGGACGGTGTCGGCGTGATCCAACCGGTCGCGGGCGTGCCGGCCGAGATACTCGGTCCGGGAGTCGTCGGCGGCTCGATGGCCGCCAGGTCGGCCCGTGCGTCGGCCAGAGTTTGCTCGGCCGTGGAGGCCTCGGCCCGGCCCGCCGTCACGCCTCGTTCGGCAGTCTCGAGCGACGTCCGGAACGGTCCGGCGATCGCGCCCTGGGTGGAGAGCGAGTCGTCGATGGTCAGCAGGCGAGCCTCGTCCCAATCGGGGCCGAGGCGGCGGAGCGCTTCGTTGAGTGCTGCCGCCCGCTCGGCTCGGTCGTGTTCGAGCTCGGCCAGCCGGATCCGCTCGGCACGCATCTCGGGCTGCGACCCCAGCAAGGTCTCGGCCTCGGATCGAGCGGCCAGGAGTGGCCCGTCGATGGCCGCAGCGTTGCGCTCGGCGATCGCTCGGTCGCGGTCCGTGTCAAGCTCGGCTGCGCGCTCGGTGTGGCCGGCTACGTCGCGCTCGGCCCGGGCCAGCCGCTCGAGCAGGTCGTCGGGGAGGGCGCCGGCGTCCGCCGGTTCGGGCGGCAGCTCGGCCGACCGGGTTCGGGCCGCCTCGAGCGTCAGCCAGGATTCCCAGCCGTCGCGCAGGCGTTCGAGCCGACGGCGCTCGATCGCGATCGCCTCCGACTCGTCGGACAGCCCGGCCAGCTCGGCCTCGAGAATCTCCCGGCGCCCGCCCGCCGCCCGGAAGATCGCGGGCGGGTCGATTGCCTCGATCTGGTTCTCCAGCTTGTCGATCTCGCCCAGGAGCACGTTGATCCGGGGGAGTCGGCCGTGCTTGACGAAGATGTCCGAGCGTTGTTTCTCGAGCCTGTTCTCGATCTCGACGACCGACGTGGCACCGGTGCCCATCCCCGCGCCGTAGATCCGGTCGCTGATGGCCGGCCCCGTCAGGCTCTCGAACTCGGTCAACTCGGCCAGCCCGAAGGCGAAGATGTTCCGGTAGACCGTCTTCTCGACCCCCTGCAGGATTCGCTGGAGGAGCTCCGCGTCCAGGTCGTCGCCGTCCCCGTCGAGGAGGCGCAGCTGGCCACTGCCGCCGGTGATCCCGTAGCGTTCGATCCGGACCCGCCGGCCGTCGCCGGCGGTGACCATCAGCCAGCCACCCCGGCGGCCGCCGGCCAGGGCCGGATAGGACTTCGGTTCGAAGCCGAAGAGGATCGCCCTGATGAAGGCCAGGAGCGTGGACTTGCCGGCCTCGTTCTCGCCCCGAATCAGGGTCAGGCCCGGCGCCGGAGTGAGGCGCCGATCACGGATCAGGCCGAAGCCGTCGACCGCGATCTCATCGATCCGCATCGGCCGGCCTCAGCCCGCCTCGTCGAACTGGTCGATCACCTGTGTCTCGGCCGAGTCGACGAGGGCCAGCAGGTCCGCCGTGCCCGGCCGTGCCCCGACCAGCGCCCGCCGGACGCGGGGTTGGTCGTAGAGGTCGGCCAGCAGGTTGTGGAGGTCGGCCTCCTGCCCTTCGCGGAGGGCCGCCCGGCTCCGGTCGAACTCGCGCAGCGCTTCGCCCAGGAGGTCGCCGGCTTCGCGCCGGGCGACGAGATCGATGGACGGGCGAGTCTCGTCCCGGATCGATTCGAGCCAGGCAAACGGCTCGCCCACGCCGAATCGCTCGCGCACCAGCAGGTGCAGGTCGCCCAGGACGCCGGAACGGTGGAGCGAGGCGTGCATCGGGCCGCGCCCGGTCAGGGTCACGAGCGCCACGATCGAGCGCCCGGCGGCGTCGGCGGCCGCCTCGATGGCGTTGCCCACCACCTGGATCAGGGCTTCCTCGCTGGCGATCCCCTCGATCGGCACGCTGAGCCGCTGCCAGCGGATCACGTCCATCGGCCGGAATTCGGCCGTGATCCGGCCCCGGTCATCGACATCGACGAGGTAGCAGCCGCGCGGGTCGGCCTCACCGGGATCCCGGCCCTGGGGGTTGCCGCAGTAGACGACGGCAGGATCGGCGGCGCGCAGGACGCCGTGGCGGTGGATGTGACCCAGGGCCCAGTAGTCCATCCCGCTGGCGGCCAGGTCGGACAGCGAGCATGGGGCGTAGTTCGCGTGACCTTCCTGGCCACCGACGTTGGCGTGGAGCAGCCCGATCGCGAACGACTCGTCGCCATCGCGCCGGAAGCTCGCGGCCAGGTTACGGGTGACGTCCCGGACGCCATAGCTGATCCCGTGGACCCGGGCCAGCTCCAGCCCGTCGCGCAGGATCGGCTGGCTCGTCACTTCGGCCGCCCCGAAGCGATGGGCCAGATCCGGCCAGGTGACCGCCGGCTCCCAGCCCGACAGCGGATCGTGGTTGCCGGTCACGACGAATGAGGGGATCCGCTCTCGGGCAAGCTGCGCCAGTCCGTCGCGGAAGGCGACCTGGGCGCGCAGGGTCCGGTTCGCGCCCTCGAAGACGTCGCCTGCCACGAGGACCGCATCCACGTGGGCGTCGACGGCCAGCCCGACGATCCGGTCCCAGCTCCGCAGGGTGGCATCACGCAGGGCACTCGCGACTCGCTCGGGAACCGCCTGGCCGATGCCGAGGAATGGGCTGTCGAGGTGCAGGTCGCCCGTATGGACGAACCGGAGCCCCACGCCCTCAGCGAACCTCGAGGATCCGGAACCCGATCCGCCCGCTCGGGACCACCACCTCGACTGCATCACCGGGGCTGCGGCCGACGAGGGCCGCACCGATCGGTGACACGTTCGAGATGCGGTCCGTCTTGGGGCTGGCCTCGGCCGCGCCGACGATCTTGAAGGTCGTGGTCTCGAGTGCGCCGGCGGCGTCCATCCGCTCCACGACGACGGTCGAGCCGATCGCCACCACGGTCCCGCCGTCGCCCTCGACCACGACCGCGTTGCGCAGCTGATCCTCGAGCTGGCGGACCCGGCCCTCGGCGAAGGACTGCTCGCGCCGGGCTTCGTGGTAGTCGGAGTTCTCCTTCAGGTCGCCGAGCTCCCGTGCGGCGGCGATCCGGGCGACGATTGCCGGTCGCTGGATCGTCGTCAGGTGATCCAGCTCGCCGCGCAGGGCGAGCAGGCCCTCAGGCGACAGGTGGACGGCCGGACCGGCGGGCTTGCCGGCGGCCCTCACGGCCGCTGCGGCCGCCCGGCTACCGCTCGGCGCGCGTGCCGTCGTGCTGCGGGGTCGCGCCGGGTTTGAGCGCAGGACGCCGGTCCGCTTGGCCCCGGCGCTCCTGGCGGCGCGCGCCGCGGCCGCAGCGGCGAGCCGCTCGGCCTTGGTGACCGGACCGCCCACTTCGTCGACCAGGAGCGAGCCCCGGATCCCGTGCTGCTTCCGTTCGTTCGTTGCCGTCTGGAGGTTGCCGAACGGCAGCACGACGCTGGTCTCACGGAGCCCGGCCCGCGCCGCCGGGGAGACGGCCTGGGCGAAGGCCGAGAGGAGGGCGTCCTCATACTCTTCGGGCGCCGATGTCGGCGCCCACCACACTCGCAGCTCGGACAGGATCGTCAGGGTCTTGAGCCAGTGGCCACCGGCGTGGGGACGTCGATCGCCGAGCGGCGTCTTTACGAACGCCGCCACCCGGCCGCCGATCGAGAGGTTGGTCATTCCGATGTAGACGACCGTCTCGTCGGGCAGCCAGAACTCGCCCAGCCGGACTGCCAGCTCGCGCGCCGTGGGTCGGGCGCCATCAAGGGTCAGGGTGGGGACTCGCTCGATCCACTGGCCGACGAGCTGATGGTCGACCGGCGCCGACTTCACCGGCGCGGCCAGCTCGACGATGTACACGCCCGGGCCACCCACCCGGACGGGGTTGCCCCAATGGACGGGTCCGTCGGCGAGGAGGCCAACGGACCGGAGGAGCTCGGCCGCGCCGAGCGAGCGAGGTTCGATCATTCAGGATCCCATTGCGGGTTTCAAGTGTAACCGGCGGTCCGGCCTCTCGGCCCCGGCCTGAGCAGTCAGCCCGGTGCGCCCGAGTGACCCCGGAGTGGCTTGCGGTGAGCGTGACCGTGCTCGGGCGTCGCCGCGCCGGCGCCGAAGCCACTGCCGCGGCCGGACCCGGACCCGGCTCGGCCGCCCGGACCGAAGCCGCGCAGGGGCCGGACCTCGACCGAGCGGTCGGGCACGAACTCCTCGACCACGCGGTAAGGGATCTGGTGCTTCAACAGGCGTTGCACGCCCTTGAGCAGCTCGACCTCGTCCATGCACACCAGCGAGATCGCGATTCCGGACAGGCCGGCCCGGCCGGTTCGTCCGATTCGGTGGATGTAGTCCTGCGGCTCGAAGGGCAGCTCGAAGTTGACGACGTAGGGCAGCTCCTCGATGTCGAGGCCGCGCGAGGCGACGTCGGTGGCCACCAGGCAGGTGACCTCGCCGGTCTTGAAGTCCTCGAGTGCCCGGGTCCGCTCGGGCTGGCTTCGATCGCTGTGGATCGCGACCGCTGCGACGCCGCGCCGATCCAGGTACGAGGCCAGGCGGCTGGCGGCCAGCTTCGTCCGGGTGAAGACCAGGACCTGCTTCATGTGGTCTCGCCGGATCAGGTGAATGAGCAGATCCTCCTTGCGCTCGCGATCGACCGGGTAGAGGACCTGCTCGACGTTGTCGGCCGCGGTATTCCGGCGAGCCACCTCGACGATCGCCGGATTGGTCAGGAACTCAGTGGCCAGCCGCCGGATCTCGTCGGAGAAGGTTGCCGAGAAGAGCATCGTCTGGCTGCGGTTGGGGAGCATGGCCACGATCTTGCGGATGTCCGGGATGAAGCCCATGTCGAGCATCCGGTCGCCTTCATCCAGGACGAGCACCTCGACCTGGCTCAGGTTGACCGTGTGCTGGCCGACGTGATCCATCAGGCGGCCCGGGGTGGCAACCAGGATCTCGACGCCACTTCGAAGCACCTTGATCTGGGGATCGATTGGAATCCCGCCGTAGACGACGGCCGAGCGCAGCGGAACATACTTGCCGTAGGTGGCGACGCTCTCTGCGATCTGCATCGCCAGCTCGCGAGTTGGAGTGAGCACGAGTGCCCGGACCGGATGACGGGCGGGCGAGAAGCTGGTATTCGCCTGGACCTTGAGTCGCTCCAGGATCGGCAGGGCGAACGCGGCGGTCTTGCCGGTGCCGGTCTGGGCGGCGGCGAGCACATCGCGTCCTGCGAGTACCAGCGGGATCGCCTCCGCCTGGACGGGCGTCGGCTCGGTGTAGCCCTCCTCGGCCACGGCCCGGAGGATGTCGGCCGAAAGGCCGAGGGTGTCGAACGACAAGCGGCTGTTGGCTCCTGTGCGCCCATCGAGAACGGCGCCGGGGGGAGGCAGCCGGACGGGCGGGTCGTGCCCGAGTCTACGGGATTCGCCCGGATCACGGACGCACTGTCGCGCGGAGCCGTTTACGATGGCTCGATGCAACGCCCCGTGCGCCTCCCGTTCACGGGCGATGACGCCGCCGATCGGCTCCTCGCCCAGGATCCGCTGGCGCTCCTGATCGGCTTCGCCCTCGACCAGCAGGTGACGGTCCAGAAGGCGTTCGGCGGCCCGCTCGAGCTGACGAAACGGACCGGCCGGCCGCTCGATGCCCGCTCAATCGCCGCGATGGACCCCGGCGAACTGGCCGCGATCTTCCAGGAACGGCCGGCGCTCCATCGCTTCCCTGGGGCGATGGCCGGCCGCGTCCAGGCGCTGTGCGCCGCCATCGCCACCGACTACGACAACGACGCTGCCGCGGTCTGGAGCGGGGCGAAGGACGCCCGGGATTTGCAGAAGCGGCTCCTCGGCCTGCCCGGGATCGGCGAGATGAAGGCCCGCACGATCACGGCGGTCCTGGCCAAGCGCTTCGGGCTCGAGCTGTCGGGCCTCGCCGAGGCGCTGCCGAAGCATCCGACCCTGGGCGATGTCGACTCGGCCGAAGCCCTCGCCACCTACCAGGCCGGCAAGCGCGCCTACAAGGCGACCCTCCGCGCGGCGAAGGAAGGCTGAACCGGGGGCCAACGCGGTCATCGAGCCTTCACAATCGACAGGTAGACTGGCCTCATGTGGTTCACCGGTTCGAGCAAATCGTCCCTTCCCGATCCGGCCAAGGCCCTGCCCGGCCGCACCGAGGCAGTCGAGGTCCCGGAGCGGCACTTCGTCAACGGCGCGAAGCTAACCCCGCCGTATCCCGACGGTAGCCAGGTCGCCACCTTCGGGATGGGCTGTTTCTGGGGTGCCGAGAAGCTGTTCTGGGAGACGCCCGGCGTGCTCGTCACGGCCGTCGGGTATGCCGGTGGCTACACCCCAAATCCGAGCTATCGCGAAGTCTGCTCGGGAAAGACCGGACACGCCGAGGTCGTCCGCGTGGTCTTCGATTCGAAGATCGTGACCTACGAGCAGCTCCTGGCCACGTTCTGGGAGAACCACGATCCGACCCAGGGGATGCGCCAGGGCAACGACGCCGGCACCCAGTACCGCTCGGCGATCTACACCTCCGACGACACCCAGCGCCAGATCGCCGAGGCCTCGCGCGACGCGTATGAGCCGCGCCTTGCCTCGGCCGGCTACGGCTCGATCACGACCGGGATCGCGCCGCTCGATACGTTCTTCTTCGCCGAGGACTACCACCAGCAGTACCTCGCGAAGAATCCCCGGGGCTACTGCCCGAACCACTCGACCGGCGTAAAGCTGCCGGATGACTTCGTGGTCACGCCGTTGCAGTACGTCGACTAGCCAGAAGACTCCGCACAGGTAAAGACCCCGCCCGACATGGGCGGTGTCGGTTGCTTTCCAGGACCGAGGCTTCTCATCGTCCGCGGCGCGAACTCCTTGCGGTGCGGCTCACAGAGCCACTGGAATGATCGCTCGAGCCAGGCTGGTTGCCCACAACAGCGTCACGTCGTTCCGTGCGGCTCCGTTCGTGGAGCGGGTTCCGACCCGGTCGTGGAGCGTCACGCGCTTCGCAGGATCACCACATCGCCCTGAAGGCGACGTCGGCCTCGAGATCGCCGTCGGGTGTCGATCTTGAGCTCGTAGCTGGCGAGCGGATCGAAGCTGGATTCGAGCGCGCACGCGTCGGGATTGATGTTCAGGACGAGAACCGACCAATCGCCGCCTCCGGGCGCCGGAAAGACATACAGGTCGGTGATGTCGGTCCGCGGATCCGGCGTGTCCCTGTGATCAGACACCGTTCTCCTCCTGTGGCGGGGCAGACGGCTCGGCCGAGCTCGTCTGACGATCGTTCGGCCGAGCTCGTCTGACGATCGTTCGGCCGATCCCCGTCGAGGCCATCGCCACGGCTGGTACGCTGCCGAAGCCGTGACGATCAAGCTCAACCACACCATCGTCTACTCGCGCGACAAGCACGCCTCGTCAACATTCCTGACGGACCTCTTCGGGCTGCCAGGACCGGTGCCGTTCGGTCCCTTCCTCTGTGTCGAGGTGGGGAACGAGGTGACGCTGGACTTCTACGACGAGGAGGGCGTGCGCAGCCCGCAGCACTACGCCTTCCTCGTGAGCGAGGACGAGTTCGACCAGATCTTCAGCCGCCTCAAGGAGCGTGGTCTCGCCTACTGGGCCGATCCCGGCCACCGCCTCGCAACGCAGATCAATACCC
>JADGQK010000050.1 GCA_017881915.1 Chloroflexota bacterium
TTCTTCGCGGCCGCCCGGACGATGACCTGGGTCAGCGCCCGCCTGGCCGCGTTCGGGTCCACCCGCCATCGCTCGAACCGACCCGAGCAGGACCCCAACCTGCATGAGCTGGTCGCGGCCGAGACTCCGGTCGTCACGATCTTCGGCAAGAGCTGGCTGCTCCACGTAACCGAGGTCCTGGGCGCCACCCCGGCCGAGAACCTGGACATGGTCGCCGAGTCGGTGGCCTTCGTGGCCGAGCGCGGCCGCGAGGTGATCTACGACGCAGAACATTTCTTCGACGGCTACGCGTCCGACCGCGACTACGCCCTGGCCCCCCTGCGCGCTGCCCGGCAGGCGGGTGCCCGCTCGATCGTCCTGTGCGACACGAACGGCGGCACGCTGACCGGCGAGCTTCGGCGGGTCGTGGCCGACACGATCGCCACGCTGGGGGCGGATCCTGCCGCGCCGCTGGTCAACTGGGGGATCCACACGCACAACGACGCCGAGCTGGCCGTGGCCAATGCGATCGCCGCCGTCGAGGTCGGGGTTCGCCACGTCCAGGCCACGATCAACGGCTACGGCGAGCGCTGCGGCAACGCCAACATGGTCAGCATCCTGGCCAACCTCGCGCTCAAGACCAAGCTGGCGCTGGTGCCGCCCGGCGGTGGCCGGCTGGCCGGCCTGACCGAGCTGTCCCGGCGGGTGGCCGAGATCGCCAACATCGCCCCGAACGACTATCAGGCCTACGTCGGCCGCTCGGCGTTCGCCCACAAGGGCGGCGTCCACGGCGCGGCCGTGGCCAAGGTTGAGCGCAGCTACCAGCACGTCGATCCGGCCAGCGTCGGCAACGAAGGCCGGCTCGTCGTCAGCGAGCTGGGCGGGCGGGCGAACACTCAGCTTCGGGCCGAGCAGCTCGGCCATCGCCTCGATGGCTCGATCGACGCCCGGGAGCTTTCCCTGCTGATCAAGCAGCTCGAGGCAGACGGCCTCGCATTCGAGGGTGCCGAGGCATCGTTCGAGCTGCTGATCCGGCGCCACGCCACCGGCTACGTGGCTCCGTTCCGGATCGTCGACTTCACGGTCCTCGTCGAGCAGCGCGACGGCCAGGAGTTGATGGCGGAGGCGACGGTCAAGGTCGAGGTCGCCGGCGAGGTCCTGCACACGGCGGCCGATGGCAACGGCCCCGTGAACGCTCTCGACAGCGCGCTGCGCAAGGCGCTCGGGGCGTTCTATCCGGAGCTCGACGCGGTCCACCTCGTCGACTACAAGGTCCGGATCATCGACGGTACGGCGGCCACCGGGGCCCGCACCCGGGTGATCATCGACTCGGCCGACGGAACCCGGACGTGGTCGACGATGGGCAGCGACACGAACATCATCGCGGCGTCGGCGTCTGCCCTGGCCGACTCGCTGGAGTACCTGATCTGGAAGTCCGGCGCCGAGCTGCGCCGGCGCGATGAACGCCATTTCACGACGCCCGTGGCGCCCGCCCGAGCGAAGACCGGGACGTCAAGTGGAACGCGGGAGGTGACCCCATGACGACCCGATCGACGCCGTCCGGGCGCGCGGCCGGCAGCCCTGATCCAGGAGTCGACGCCGGCGACCGGTTGCCGGCCCTCCGCCTTGCTCGCTGGACCGTCTCTTCGGGCAGCCAGGTCCAGAGCCGGGGCGCCGTCGTCATCGCTTCGGGCGATCACCAATGGGAGGCGGCCTCGGAGGGTAACGGCCCGGTCGACGCGCTCCTGCGAGCGGTCGACCGGGCGCTGTCCGACGTCCTGGTCGGCGGCCCTCGCCTGATCGCCTATGACGTCCATGCGGTTGCCGAAGGCCCCGCTTCGGAGGGGATCGTCACGATCCGGATCGCACCGCCGGCTTCGGCCACCGGTCACCGGGCGGGCGGCCACTACACCGGCACCAGCCGCAACGTGAACATCATCGCCGCCTCGATCGAGGCCTACATCGACGCGCTCAACCTGCTGCTCGGCGAGGCTCCCTGGGCGG
Organism: Chloroflexota bacterium; assembly: GCA_017881915.1. Classification (GTDB taxonomy): domain Bacteria; phylum Chloroflexota; class Limnocylindria; order Limnocylindrales; family CSP1-4; genus Palsa-1033. Next base: position 1,984 of record JADGQK010000050.1, read on the forward strand.
ACGCCATCGAGGCCGCCGGGAATCGCACACGGACCAGGGAGGATGGGCCCGGTCGCGAGCCGCGGGCCGAGCTGGACGACGACGCCGGGGACCACGACACGACCGCCTGGTTCGAGCGCTGAACATGGCCGGCGGCGTGGGCGAGCCCGGCAGCCGCGGCCCGCGCGCCGCCTTCTCGGGCGAACCCGGGGCTTTCGCCGAGGACGCCCTGCTATCCGCCCTCGAGGCACCTCGATCGGTACCCGTGGCGGGTTTCCGGGAGGTCTTCGAAGCCGTCCGCGATGGGCTGGCCGACGTAGGCGTGGTCCCGATCGAGAACGTGGTGAACGGCACGGTCCGGGAGGTCTACGATCTCCTCCTCGAGCACGACCTCGTGATTCGAGGCGAAGTGGTCGTGCCGGTCCGGCTGTGTCTGGCCGCGCTGCCCGGTGCCCGGCTCGAGGGGATCGATCGGGTCTACTCGCATATCCAGGCCCTCGGCCAGGCCGACCTGTTCCTGCGCGGGCGACCCTGGGCGCTGCTCACGACGTACAACACGGCGGGCGCCGGACGGCTGATCGCCGAGCGGGGCGAGGCTGGTTCGGCGGCCGTCCTGTCGCCCCGTGCCGCGGCCCATTTCAGCCTGACGATCCTGGCCGACGGGATCGAGAACGATCCGGCCAACCGGACCAGGTTCATCCTCGTCGGACGACCCAACGAGCCGTTTGCGATCGGCTGGCGCCGGCCTCTCGACGGGCCGACGGTGCCGCGGACCACGGTCGCATTTGCCGTCCGCAACGAGCCCGGCACGCTCCTCGCCGTCCTCCGGGTGCTTGCCGACCAGCGGCTCAACCTGAGCACGCTCGAGTCGCGGCCCAGCCGGCGGGTCGCCTGGGAGTACGTCTTCTGGGCCGATATCGACGCCGACCTGCTGAGCTCCGACGCGGCCGCCGCGCTCGACGCGATCCGGCCGCTGACCACGATGGTCCGCGTGCTGGGCGCCTACGAGCGGCTTGCCGCCGGCTGACGCCATGCGCCGGCCGGCCGCCGCCGGGCTAGTCGATGACGAGGTCGGCCGGGACGCTGGGATCGATCGGCGGGTAGGCCGGCTTGAGCTCCTCCAGGACGTCACCCAGGATCTCGGCCACGGCCAGGTTGCGGAACCAGTTCTTGTTGGCCGGGATGAGGTACCACGGCGCGACGGCGGTTGAGCAGCGGCCCAGGGCATCCTCGAACGCCTGGGTGTAGTCGTCCCAGCGAGCCCGTTCGGCGAGGTCGCCCATCTTGAACTTCCAGCGCTTCGTCGGGTCGCTGAAGCGATCCTGGAAGCGGCGGCGCTGCTCGTCGCGGTCGATCACGAGGAAGAACTTGACGACGGTGGTGCCCTCCTCGACGAGCATCCGCTCCCAGTCGTTGATCTGGTCGTAGCGGCGCTTCCAGGTCGCCTTCGGCACGAGGTCATGGACCCGGACGACGAGGACATCCTCGTAATGGGATCGGTTGAAGATGGCGATCTCGCCCTTCGCCGGGGCGTGCTGGTGGACCCGCCACAGGTAGTCATGGCCCATCTCGAGTGAGCTGGGGACCTTGAAGTCGGTCACCGGGCAACCCTGCGGGCTGAACGCGGACATCACGTGGTGGACCGTGCCGTCCTTGCCGGCAGCGTCGATTCCCTGGAGGATGACGAGGACCGGGTGCTTCCCTTCGGCCCACAGCCGGTCCTGCAGCCCAGCCAGCCGGACGAGGCCGTCGGCGAGCTCCGTCTCCGATGCCCCCTTCGTGTGACCGTGGGTGTCCGACGGGTCAAACCTGGCGAGGCGGACCTTCGTACCGGGCTCCACCCGGAGCTGGTCGCGCAGGCGGGGTTCGGACATCGGTGGCTCCTCGAGCTGCGCATCAGTCGTTCATGGGCTGGAACGATCCCGGGGGATCGTACACGCGCCCCGCTAGAATGACCGCCTCAGCGCGAGAGGAGCCCCAGCGTGACAACGACGATCGGCGCCCAGCCCCATCCGATCCTGCTCGCCGGTCGCTGGGTCGACTCGCCCGACCGGTTGATCGTGACGAATCCGGCCGATCCGGCCACCCCGGCCGGCTCGACCTACAACGCCACGGCCGAGCAGTACGAGACGGCCGTGACCGCGGCGGTCGCCGCGTTCGAGCAGACCCGGGTCCTGCCGGCGTACGAGCGGGGCGCGATCCTGCGCTCGATCAGCGCCGGGATCAAGGCCCGGCGCGAGGAGCTCGGCCGGCTGATCGCGCTCGAGGCGGGCAAGCCGATTCGCGACGCATTGGTCGAGGTCGACCGGGCCAGCCTGACCTTCCGGCTCGGCGCCGAGGAGGCCGAGCGGCTCGTTGGCGAGGTGATCCCCCTCGATCTGCTGGCGTCGTCGCGCGGCCGCATCGGGATCACCCGGCGCTTCCCGGTCGGGCCGGTGGCCGCGATCAGCCCGTTCAACTTCCCGCTCAACCTGGCCGCCCACAAGCTCGCCCCGGCGATCGCCGCGGGCTGCTCGATCGTGCTCAAGCCACCGAGCAAGGATCCGCTCACGATGCTGACCGTGGGCGAGATCATCGCCGAGGCCGGCCTGCCCGAGGGCGCGGTCAGCATCCTGCCAATGACCCGCGAGCTGGGCGATCGGATGGTGGCCGACGAGCGCTTCAAGCTGCTCACGTTCACCGGCAGCCCGTCGGTCGGCTGGCGGATGAAGGAGCGAGCCGGCAAGAAGAAGGTGGTCCTCGAGCTCGGCGGCAACGCCGGGGTGATCGTCGACAAGAGCGCCGATCTCGACTGGGCGGTCAAGCGCTGCCTGGTCGGGGCGTTCAGCTACGCCGGCCAGGTCTGCATCAGCGTCCAGCGGATGGTCATCCATCGGGACGTCTGGGAAGAGTTCATGGGTCGGTTCGTGGCCGGCGCCCGGAAGCTCAGGCTGGGCGATCCGCTCGACCCGGAGACGGACCTCGGGCCGATGGTCGACGCGACCGCTGCCCAGCGGACCCAGCGCTGGGTCGATGAGGCCGTGGCCCTTGGGGGCAAGCTGCTCCTCGGCGGGCGGGCCGAGGGGACCGCCTTCCCGCCGACGATCCTGATCGACACGCCGGTCAGCGCGGCGGTCTGTTCGAATGAGGCGTTCGCCCCGCTCGTGGTGGCCTTCCCGTTCGGCGACTTCGCCGAGGCGATCCGCCTGGTCAACGACTCGTCGTTCGGCCTCCAGACTGGCGTCTTCACCAACGACCTGGCCAACAGCTGGGCGGCCTTCAACGAGCTCGAGGTGGGCGGCGTGATCATCAACGACGTGCCGACCTACCGGATCGACCACATGCCCTACGGCGGAGTCAAGGACTCGGGCCTCGGCCGGGAAGGCCTGCGTTGGGCAATCGAGGATATGACCGAGGTCCGGATCATGGTCATCGCCCAGCCCGGGTAGCTGCCGGGGGAGTGCCGCCGGGCTCGGGAGTGGCGCCGGGCACGGGCCCGGGCTCCGTGGCGCAGAGTCGCTAATCACCGAGCCTTGAGCCGGCCCGGCTCGTGCCTGCCAGCCCGTGCGCTCAGAGTCGCTTATCAGCGAGCCTTGAGCCGGCCTGGCTCGTGCCTGCCAGCCCGTGCGCTCAGAACACCAAACCGGCCATTTGGCGGCTCGATCGGGCCGTCTCGGCCAGGTCAACCGTGGCCTGACGTCGTGCGCGCCTGCATTTGTGCCGGCCCACGCTCAGCTCGGGCCGAATCCCGCTCCCGGCCGTCCACCCGTGCCCGCAGTCCGGGTCGAAACGCGCCGCTTGGTGTTCCAGGAACACACATCGCCCGGCTGACCATGCGGCTCGCCCGCCGCCACCCGCCAGCCGAGCCGTCCCATCGCCCGCGACGCGATGCGCCACGTTGCAGCGGGCGGGCCACCATGGGCTCATGGACTTTGCCCTGACCCCCGCGCTCACGGAGCTGCGCGAGCGCGCCTGCCGCTACACACAGGACGTCCTCCAGCCGCTCGAGGCCCAGTTCGAGCGCGATCACGGCGTCCTCCCCAGAGCCCTGGGCAACGAGCTGCGCAAGGCCGCCATCGCGGTCAACCTCCACGGCGGCTCGCTGCCGAAGGCGGTCGGCGGCCAGGGCTGGTCGGTGATGGAGCAGGTGATCGTCCACGAGCAGCTCGGCCAGGTCACGGGGGGCCTGTGGTCGTACGTGCCAGGCGCCTACAACGTCCTGATTCATTGCGATCCGGTCCAGCGCGAGCGTTACCTCGATCCATCGATCCGGGGCGAGCGCAACGGCAGCTACGCGATCACCGAACGAGACGCCGGCTCCGATGCTCGCACGATGGCCGCCAGCGCGGTCCCGGACCAGGCCACCGGCGAGTACGTCCTGAACGGTGAGAAGTGGTTCGTGACCGGGCCGGACGACACCGACTTCATGATCTTTCACGCCAACGTCGTCCACGGTGACGAACGCCTGCCGACCCTCTTCCTGGTCGACTACGACACGCCCGGCCTGCGCATGAGCCATGACCCGGACTACATGCACACGTTTGCCGACCGACACCCCCAGTTCGTGCTCGAGGACGTCCGCGTTCCGGCCACCGCGATCCTCGGCGGGATCGGCCAGGCGGACCAGTTGACCAACGACTGGTTCGTCGAGGAGCGGATCCACATCGGGGCCCGCTGCAGCGGGGCGATGGAGCGGCTGCTCACCCTGGCCGTGGAGTGGGCCACGAGCCGGGTCCAGTTCGGCGAGCGGATCTACGACTTCCAGGGGGTGAGCTTCCCACTGGCCGACTCGGCCGCCGATGCCGCTGCGGCCCGGCTGCTCACCCGCGAATGCGCCTGGCTGGCCGACAGCGGGGCGGATCCCAAGGTGGTCCATGCCCGGGCCTCGATCGCCAAGCTGTTCGCCTCGGAGGCGGCCTTCCGCTGCGCCGACCGGGTGGTCCAGGTGTTCGGTGGGCGGGGCTACATGCGCGAGAACCCGGCCGAACGCTTCTTCCGGGAGTTGCGCGTCGACCGGATCTGGGAGGGGACCTCCGAGATCCAGCGGCTGATCGTTGCCCGGGCCCTCGAGAAGCGGGGCGTCGGGCGGGTTGTCGGCGAGGCATGAGCGCTGATCTGCCGGCAGCCACGGAACGGCCCCAGATCGACCTCCACGTCCTGTTTGCACCGCGCTCGGTCGCGGTCGTCGGAGCGTCGCCCCGTTCGGACATTGCCCAGACCGTCCGCGACAACCTCCTGACGATGGGCAGCTCGACGCGCTGCTACTTCGTCAACCCGAAATACAAGGAGGCCTGGGGCTCGCCCTGTTACCCCGACCTGGCCTCCCTGCCCGAGCCGCCCGACAGTGTCCTGGTCGCTGTCAATCCGCTGCGAGCCGCGGCGATCACCGAGGAAGCTGCCCGGGTCGGCGCGCGGAGCGTCCTGATCCCTGGTGGGGGCGTCGTCGAAGGTGGACCGGCGGCGGCCCAGATGCAGCGCGAGGTCCGCGAGATCGCCCTGCGCCACGGCCTGGCGGTCCTCGGTCCGAACTGCATGGGCATGATCGACCGGGTCTCCAACAGCGCGGTCTACATCGGCGACATCAATCCGTGGGCCGCCCGCGGCCACGTCGCCGGGATCGCCCAGAGCGGCTCCGTGACCGACGCGTTCATCCACTTCGGTACCCGGATCGGCTTCAGCCGGATCATCGGGGCCGGCAGTGAGGTCGTCCTCGACATCTGCGATTACGTCGCCTACTGCCTCGATGACCCCGAGACCGACGCGATCATCCTGTTCGTCGAAGGGTTCAAGCGGCCCGAGCGCTTCCTTGCCCTGGCCGATCGTGCCCTGGAGCTGGGCAAGCCGATCCTGGCCCTGAAGGTGGGCCACAGCCCGCAGGCCCAGGCCGCGGCAGTCGCCCATTCGGGCTCGCTCGCCGGTGAGGCGCGGGCGACCGAGGCCGCGCTGGCAGCGGCCGGCGTCGTGCGCTGTGCCGATCTCGACGCGTTGTTCGAGGCCGCCGAGCTGCATGCCGGTTGTCGCCGAATGGGTCGGGGGGTCGGCCGGGGACGGGCCGGCATCGTGACCGTCTCCACCGGCGAGGCATCCCTGATCGCCGACATCGCCGGGCGGGTCGGCGCCAACCTGCCCGCCGTGCCCGAATCGGCCCGGGCGGCGATCCTCGCCGAAATGCCCACCCTGGGCTACCTCGGCAACCCGATCGATCCGTGGGGCGCGATCGACGAACGGGTTGCCTACCCGGTCGTGCTCGAGGCGTTCGCTGCCTCCGGCGGCTACGACGTCCTCGCAATCGTCCACGACTTCCCGTATCGCTCGCTGAAGGGCGAAGTGGCAGTGGCCGACGGGGTGACCCGGGCGCTCATCGCGGCGACCGTCGACCGACCGGAGGTTCTGCCCGTCTATGTCTCGCTGACCTCGGGCGAGCCGACCCCCGAGATCGTTGCCCTGCTCGACGCGGCGGGCGGCGTGCCGGTACTGCGGGGCACCACCGAGGCCCTCATGGCAATTGCCGGGCGGGTCGACTGGGAGGCGCGCCGGGGAGTCCGGCTGACTGAAGGTCCACGCCGGCCAACCTGGCCCGGGTTGGCCGCGGATCGCACGGTGCTCGGTCACGACGAGGCCTACGTCCCGGAGGACCTGGGGCCTGCTGACTCATCCGCCGGGCCTACCGGCCCCGCTCCTGTCCGGACGCTGCCCGAGCTCGAAAGCCTTGCCCTGCTGTCTGCCGCCGGGTTGGCCGTGGTCGCGGCGCAACCGGTGGTGGATGCGGCCGGGGCCATCGCGGCGGCCGAGGCGATCGGCTACCCGGTCGTCCTCAAGCTCGACGCGACGCAGCTCATCCACAAGAGTGAGATCGGCGGTGTCCGCCTCGGGCTGCCCGGTCCGACCGCGGTGCGCGTGGCGGCCGACGAGCTCCTGGCGATCGGCCGGCTCCACCCGATCGGCCTGCGCGGCCTGCTCGTCGAGCCTGCCGTCGCCGCCGGGGTCGAGCTGATCGTGGGCCTGCAGCGGGACAGCCAGTTCGGGCCGATCGTCCTCGTGGGACTCGGCGGGATCCTCGCCGAGGTCCTCGACGATATCGCCCTTGAGCTGGCCCCGGTGGCGCCGGCGGCAGCCGCGACGATGCTGGATCGACTCCGGGGAGAGGCGATCCTGGGCGGCGTTCGTGGCCGCCCGGCCGTGGACCGGGCGGCGATCGTCCGCCTGATCGTGGCCCTTGGCCAGCTCGGCTGGGACCATCCCGAGCTCCTCGAGGTGGACCTGAACCCGGTCATCGTCGATGCGGACGGGGCGATCGCCGTCGACGCGCTCGTCGTCCTCGAGGACGACCTCTCCAGCTGAGCTGACCGACGCTCAAGAGAGGCACCTGGGCGACACGAAATCACCTCGAGGCGTGATCGGCCTCCGAGTACGATATCCCTCGATCGTCCGGTGCAGTGCCGCAACGACGGTGCCGGGCGAAGGCGGTTCGGTGGAGTCTGTTTCGTTGACTGCCGGCGCGCTGACGCTAAAGTACTGGTACGAGGGGTTGTCTACGCGCTCCACCCCGGTCATCGTTCATCATTCAGTCGGTTCATCCGGGAGGCTCAGTTGGCCACCATTGTCAAGCCGTTTCGGGATGCTACCCGGCGACGCCACGTGGCGGGTTCAGCCGCCGCTCTTTTCCTGGCTGTAGGCGGGCTCCTCCCGCTGTCTGCAGGTGTCGTGCAGGCTCATGACCTCTCCGCGACGTTTGGGTGCAGCGACTCGGACGCATCGTCCCCGGTCCTGAGCATCCACCTGGGCGACTTCGGCGCGACGTTCACGAACACCGTCGCGGCCTCGATCGATGGGACGTCGGTCCTTGCAACGACCACCTTCCTGACGGACTACAGCGCGACCTTCCCGGGCGGTGACCCAACCGTGGGGCACTCGGCCGAAGTTGTGGTCACTGCGGGCGACGACCCGGATGGTTCCAAGGGATTCACCAAGACGTTCGAATTGACCGTCGGACACTGCCAGACCCCACCGTCGTCGGCTCCGAGCACTGCGCCATCTTCGGCTCCGAGCACTGCTCCGAGCACTGCGCCGAGCGAAGCCGCCTCTGCCAGGCCGACCGGCGGCGTTGAAGCAGCGACCGCGACCCCGAGGGTCACGCTGCCGGCGACTTCGACTGGCGCCACGCCCAGCGGACCAACGGGTGCTGGTTTCCCGATCACCCTCGCCGTCCTGATCGGCTTGGCGCTGTGGGCGCTCCTCTTCGCTCCTGAGCAGGTGGTCTCCCGCCTGAGGCGCCGCCGCCGCTGACCCCCGTTCGCGGTGGTGTTTCGCGTCAGGAAATCGTGCTCCCCGGGGTCGGTTCGTAGACGTTGACCAGGCCCAGGCCGCGTTCGACGAGGGCGGTCCGGAGCTGAGCGGGCGTCCCGCTCAGGAGCGGGAACGTGCCGTAATGGATCGGCAGGACGTGCCGGACGCCGAGCAGCTCGACGGCCAGCGCCGCCTGGCGGGGCCCCATCGTGTAGTGGCCGCCGATCGGCAGGATCGCGAGGTCAGGCCGGTGCAGCTCGCGGATCAGGGCCATGTCCCCGAAGACGTCCGTGTCGCCGGCATGGTAGATGCGAAACCCATTCTCGAGCTCGACCACGAAGCCGGCGGGCTCGCCGAGGTAGAGCGGCACGCCACCATCGGCATTCCAATCGCCGGCCGAATGATCGGCCCGGGTCATCGTCACCTTCAGCCCCGCCAGCTCGACCGTGCCGCCCTTGTTCATCCCGGTCAGGGCGTCGGCGCCGCCGGGCAGCTGCCGGGCGAGCCACAGGCTGAGCTCGTGGATCGCGGGCCAGGCCGGCCGGAGGCGACTGCCCAGCGCCACGGCGTCGCCGAGGTGGTCGCCATGGCCATGGCTCACGAGCAGGAGATCGCAGCGCTCGACGGCGCTGGCCGGCTTCGGGCTGCGCGGATTACCGAACCACGGGTCGAACAGGATCGTCCTGCCGCCGGGCGTCTCAACCTCGACACAGGCATGCCCATACCAGGTGATCTGCGTGTCTCGATCCAGTCCCATCAGGCACCTCCGTCGGTCCATCGTACACTCGGGACGTGCCAGCCCAGCAGATCGCGGAGAACCTCGCCTTCATCAATTGGACGCTCCTGACCGGCCTTGGGGTAGGTGCCTTCGGGGCGGTGGTCCTGATGCGCGTGCGCACCGCGGCGACGCGCGGTTTCCTCGGGTTCAGCGCGGCATGTGCCGCCGGATTCGGGCTGCTTGCCCACCTCAGCGACGGGGCCCTGGTCCAGGCGGCGGCGGCGCCCGGGTCCACTGTCACGGTCGATCCGACCTGGAGCGCGCCGCGCGATGGTGCCTTGATCGCCTTCACGGTCCTCGCCCTGCTGTATGCCCTGGTCCTCGCCCGACGGATGGCCCCACTCGTGGCGGCGGCCGGTCTCGCCGCCGGCATCGCGGCCCTGGCCTGTGGGGCCCTGGCCTGGGGCGGCGGTCTGCCCGGCGCCGCCGTCGCGCTCGGCCAGGGGCTCCTGCTGGCGGCGGCGACCGGGGGCGTCTTCGTGGCCATGATCCTGGGTCACTGGTACCTGGTCACGCCGAAGCTGCCCGAGGGACCGCTGATCCTGCTCAGCCGGGTCCTGTTCGGCCTGGTGGCCGTCCAGGTGATCCTGTTCACGGCATCGATGCTCCTCGGGGCGGGCAGTGGCGGCGGCCCGTTCTCGCCGCTCACCGGGCCGTGGGCGCAGTTCGTCTGGCTGCGCCTCCTGGTCGGCCTCGTCTTTCCCCTGATCGTCTCGTGGGCCGCAATCCAGACCGCGCGGTCGCGCTCGATGGAGTCGGCAACCGGGCTGCTGTATATCAACGTGGGCTCGATTGCAGCGGGGACGATCCTGGCAGCGGGCCTGTACTTCGGAGCAGGGCTGATCGCGTGAGGTGGATCGCATGAGCACATCGGACGGCTACGTCCCCGGACGGACCGAACGCGACTACGTCGAATCGATCGGGCAGCCGCCCGATCCGACGCTCCTCGCGATCGAGCGGGCCGCCGAGCCCGACGACATTCCGATCCTCGACCGGGCCGGCGGGCGAACGCTGGCGGCGCTGGCCGCCGATCGTCGCCGGATCGTGGAGGTGGGTACGGCGTTCGGCTACTCGACCCTGTGGATGGCCCTCGCGCAGCCCGCCGGCGGCACGATCGTGACCCTCGACCCGGACCGATCGCGCACCGATCGCGCGCGCGGCTGGTGGCGCGAGGCGGGCATCCCCGACGAGCAGATCCGGGTGATCAACCGGCCGGCCCTCGAGGCGTTCGCGGCAGGTCCGGCGGAGCCAACCCTTGGCGGCCCCTTCGACCTCGTGTTCATCGACGCGCTCAAGCATGAATACATGGCCTACCTCCAGGCCCTCCGCCCGAGGCTCGCGCCCGGGGCATTGATCGTTGCCGACAACGTCCTGTGGAGCGGCGCCGTCGCGGACCCGGCCTCCACCCGGACGGGTGCGCCAGAGCTCCGGGCGTTCAACGCCGCCGTCCTCGCCGACCCGGGCCTCGTGGCCACGATCCTGCCGGTCGGCGATGGGTTGCTCATCGCCACCCTGCGCGCCTGAGCGGAGGAGCGCCTGACGTGGCCAGCCGGATCCGGGTCCGCCTGTTTGCCATCCAGCGTGAGCTGGCCGGTCAGCGCCAGGTCGAGCTCGAGCTGCCCGACGGTTCCTCGATCGAGGCAGCCTGGCTGGCCCTGGTGGCGCTGCACCCGGTCCTGGCCGCCGGCCGACCTGCCGTGCGCTTTGCTCGCAACGGCGTCTACGCCGACTCGACCGAGACGCTCGACGATGGCGACGAGCTCGCCTGCATCCCCCCCGTCAGCGGCGGCGCGGATCGGCGCGGCGCGGTCGGGACCGTCCGGATCATCGAGCTTCGGCCCGAGCCGTTCGGGCCGGAGGTCCTGGCCGAGCTCGCCGAGCGCCTGGCAACCGATGCCGACGGGGCGATCTGCGGATTCATCGGCCGGACTCGCGCCAGCGCCGGGACGCCGGCTCCGGGCCAGGAGGCGGAGGCAGCCCGTCATGCCGGCCGGCAGGTCGAGGCGCTCGACTACGAAGCCCACGAGACAATGGCCCGGCGGATCCTGGAATCGATCGCCGACGAGATCGAGGAGCGTTTTGGAGTCGCCCGGATCGCGCTCATCCACCGCCTGGGAGTCGTCCCGTTGGGCGCCGTCAGCGTGGCCGTTGTGACGGCCGCGCCTCATCGAGATGCGGCGTTCGAGGCGGCCCGCTACGCAATCGACGAGCTCAAGGCCCGCGCGCCGATCTGGAAAGCCGAGCAGTTTGCCGACGGTCACGTCTGGCTCGGCAATCCTGCCCGGCCGGGTCCATTGAAGGAGGAGTCGTGAAGACCTACATCAGCGTCGACATGGAGGGGATCGCCGGGATCAGCCACCCCGGACCTACAGATCGGGGCGACCACGAATACCCGGCCGCGGTCGCCCTGATGGTCGGCGAGGCCAATGCCGCGATCGACGGGGCGTTCCGGGGCGGGGCGACCGAGGTCCTGGTCAATGACAGCCATGGCGCGATGCACAACCTGCCCCCGATCGACCTCGATCCACGGGCCCGCCTGGTCCAGGGTCAGAAGGCCTGGTCGATGGTGGCCGGCGCCGGCCCCGATCGGGGCTTCGGGGTCGCCCTGTTCGTGGGCTATCACGCTCGGGCCGGCGACCCGTTGGGGACGATCGCCCACACGTATTCCGGCCGGCCCGTGGCCACCAGCCTGAACGGACGGCCGGTGGGCGAGAGCGGGATCAACGCGATTGCCCTGGGCGCCTGGGGCGTGCCGGTCGGCCTGGTCTGCGGCGACGACCGGGTCGCCGGCGAGACCCAGGCCTGGTTCCCGTGGGCCGAACGGGTGATCGTCAAGGAAGGACTCGGCCGGAATGCCGCCGCGTCGGTCCATCCCACGGCTGCTCGCGAGGCAGTCCGGGCCGGTGCCGAGCGAGCGGTCCGCCGGGCGATTTCCGGCGAGATGCGCCTGCTCGTCCTCGACTCGCCCTATTCGATTGAGGTCGTCTACCACAGCCCCGCCCAGGCCGACTTTGCGGCGCTCGTGCCGGGTGCCGAACGGTTCGGCGACACGGCCGTCCGGTTCGCCTCTGCCGACCCGCTGCTGGCCTATCGCGGGTTCCTCTCGGGGTTGCGGCTGGCCGGAATCGTCGACTGATCCGGTCGTCCGCGGCGCGCGTCGACGACGCGGCGGCAGCGCCCGGCGGCATACTGGGCGGGTGACGACGCCGGCTGATGCCTTCCCCGCCTTCGGCGGTCCGCCAGCGCGCCCTCGCCCGCGCGACCTTGGCGTCCGGATTGGCCTGCTCGCGCCGGGGCCGACCAACTCGATCGTCGACGTACCCGGGATCTCGGTCGGCCACCGGTCGATCTGGCGCGACGAGCCCGCTCCTCCGGCCGGCCGGGGCACCGCCCGGACCGGGGTAACCGCGATCGTGCCCTTCAAGCCCGAGGAGCTGTTCATGAACCGGGTCGCAGCCGGGGCGGCCGTCCTGAACGGCGCCGGCGAGATGATCGGGATCACCTCGATCGGGGAGTGGGGCGTGATCGAGACGCCGATCTTCCTGACCTCGTCGATGGCGATCGGGCGGGTCTACGACGCGGTTGTCGAGCTACTCGTCGCCCGGATCCCGGCGGCCGGGATCGACGATGCTCTGATGCCGGTGGTGGCCGAATGCGACGATGGCTACCTGAACGCGTCGCGGACCGTCCAGGTTGAGGCGGCCGACGTCCGGGCGGCCCTCGACGGTGCCCGTGGCGCGGACGCCGGCGCGCCGGCCAGCGGCGTGGTCGGGGCTGGCGTGGGGATGCACGGCTTCGAGCTGAAGGGAGGGATCGGCAATGCCTCGCGGGTCGTGCCGGCCGTGATTCGGCCGCGCTTCGGCCGCGCCGCCGGCGGATCGAGCTCCGCCGAAGCCCCCAGCTTCCACGTCGGGGTTCTGACCCTGACCAACTTCGGTCGGATCGAGCGCCTGACGATCGACGGAGTGGCGATCGGCGCGGTGCTGGCGGCCGAGGGCTGGCCGTCGACGACGGCGCGCGAGCAGGGCAGCTGCATCGTCGTCGTCGCCACCGATGCCCCGCTGCTCCCGAATCAGCTCAACCGGCTGGCTCGCCGGGCAGGCCTGGGCCTGGCCCGGGCGGGATCCACCGGTGGGCACGCCTCGGGCGAGATCTTCGTGGCGCTCTCGACGACGCTGCGCTCCCAACGCGGAGGCGGGCCACTCGTCGGGACGACTCACATCCACGACGAGTTCCTTGACCCGTTCTTCGCCGCCGTCGTGGAGGCGACCGAGGAAGCCGTGATCGACTCGCTGTTCGTGGCCGACACGGTGATCGGACGGGACGGCCATCGCCTGGCCGGCCTGCCCGTGGCGCGCGTCCTCGAGCTGCTCGGCGCGGCCGGCCGACTGGCCGACCGCGAGCCGCCGGTGAGCAGCCGATGAGCGACCATCCGCTCGGCCGGCTCGAGCGCCTGGTGGAGCTCGCCGATACCCTCGCCGCGGCCTGGGGTGCCCGGGCCAGGATCTGCACGACGGTCGGCCAGGAGCGCGCCAACCTGCGCCTCCTGGGCGTGACCGGTGTCGACCGGGCCGGCCGACCCCTGGCCGGCGCGGCGGTCGACCGATTCGTCGCGGGTCGGGTGGATCGGCTCGCCGCCGGGATCATCCTGCCCTTCGTCGCTGCCCTGGCCGAGTACGACCTGAGCCCGCAGGCACTCGCCCTGGACGTGGCCTCGGGCGCCGTTGACCTGGGCCTCGAGTCCGAGATCCTGCACGACGCCGCCCGCCGCGCCGATGTTGAGGCACTGGCGGCCGAGCTGGCTGCGTCGGCCTTCGAACGGATCGATGCCAACCGGACGGCCCGCCTGGAGCTGCTCGCCGTGATCGGCGACGCCGCCCGCCCATGGGTCGGCGTGACCACCGTCGAGCCCGAGTCCGCCGACGGGGCGCGCGAGGCCGGGCTTCTTGTGGCCGCCGGCGTTGACGTGGTCCGGGTCGACGTCCCGGCCAGCCGCGAGCTGGCCGATCGGCTGCACGACGCGGGCTTCGAGCTCCTTCCCTGGCGTGCTCGTGCGGGAACTGGCCCGGGGGATTCCGAGCCCGCCCCGGCGGGCAGCCAGCGTGGCCTGGCCGAGGTCCGCCTGGCCCTGGATGAAGCCGCCGCCGAACGGCGAGGCTACGCTCGGCTGGCAACCGCGGCACTGCCGCTGGCCGGGCCCGAGCAGGCCGTGGTCGCCGCATTCGAGCGGGTCGATATCGTCGACGGTGACCCCATCGCCGAGGTGGTCGACGGAAATGTCGATCCCGATCGGGCCCTGGCCGACCATGCCTTTGCCCACCGCCTGATCGCCCGCTCCGGTTCGATCGTGGTCCTCGGGGCCGGACCGCTCGTGGTGGCACCCGACCTCGCCCGGGGGGCCCCGTCGGGACCGGCCACGCTGGCGGGCCGCGCCCTGGCACTCGAGCTCCTCGGCGCGGCCCTCGCCCGGCGCGACGGGATTCCGCCCGGCCGGATCCTGGTCGGGGCGATCCCGCCGTGGCTGATCGAGGAGCGCAACTCGGCCGCCCTGGCGATCGCCCAGGTCCTCCTCCGACGCGCCGCCCTGCCCGGCCATCCGCTGGTCTTCGAGGAGCCCGAGGACGGCACCGCGGCGATTCGCTGGCGGGCGATCCTGGGCGCCGCCCTGCCCCTCGTCGAGCGGGACGGCCTGGTCGTCCGGCGCGCCAGCGCGGCGACTGCCGGGCAAATCGTCGCAGAGACGCGGGCGGTCGCCGACGCGGCCGCGGACGTGGCCGGCGCGTATGGGCCGATCGACCCCCGGGGCGTAGCGCTCGACCACGCCCGGGCGACCGTGGCCGCGGCGATTTCGACCCTGGAGCGGCTGGCGACCGACGGCTGGAGCTCGGTCCTGGGCTCGCCCCTCGATCGGCCGGGCGTGCCCCGGCTGGGTGCCGATGCGGTGGTTGAGCGGACCGAGTCGTTCGATCCATTTTCCGTGGCCGGGCCCGCCCCGTTGGTCAGCAACCGGCCGGACAAGCCGCCCGCGGATACGCTCTGAAGGCATGTCCGACCCCCGGATCGATGCCTCGGCCGACCCCCTCGGCTACGCAGCCACGAGCTACTGGCTGGAGACGGCCGGCGACGACCTGACGCCCCGCCCGCCGCTCCGAGGCGCGATCGATGCCGACGTCGCGATCCTGGGAGCCGGCTACACGGGCCTGTGGACCGCCTACGAGCTTCTCCGCCGCGATCCCTCGCTCAAGGTGGTCCTGCTTGAGCGCGAGATCGCCGGGTTCGGCGCCTCGGGCCGGAACGGCGGTTGGGTCGCCTCGGGCCTCAACGCCAGCTCCGACCGGCTCATGCGCCTGTTCGGCCGGGCCGGGATGAGCGCGATCGAGGACGCCGTGGCCGGCGCCGTCGACGAGGTTGGGCTGGTCTGCCGGCTGGAGGGGATCGATGCCGACTACGCAAAGGGTGGCTCGCTGACGGTCGCCCGTGGGCCGGAGCAGATGCCGGCGCTCGAGGCTCACTGGCAGGGCCTGGAACGGGCGGGCCGCGCCGCCGGCTACCGCCGGCTCGACGCGGCCCGGACCGCCGAACGGATCCGGATCGATGGCGCCCTCGGCTCCATCTATGGCAGCCAGTACGCGGTGGTCCATCCGGGCAAGCTCGTCCGGGGCCTGGCCCGGGCCGTCGAGCGGCGGGGCGGCACGATCTTTGAGCAGTCGGCCGTGACCGGTGTCGAGCCGGGGGCCTTGCCCCGTGTCCGGCCGGCCTTGCGCACGACGAACGGCCTGGTCCGAGCTTCGACCGTGGTCCTCGCCGGAGAGGCGTACCTCAGCCAGCTGCCGGCGCTCCACCGGGCCCTGCTGCCGCTGTACTCGCTGATCGTGCTGACCGAGCCGATCTCCGCTGCCGACTGGGCCACGATCGGCTGGCGCGCCCGGGAGGTTGTCGCGTCCTATCGGCTGTCGGTCGACTACCTGTCCCGGACCGCCGACGGCCGGATCCTGTTTGGCGGCCGGGGCGCGCCCTATCGTTTCGGTTCGACGATCGCGCCGGCCTTCGACCGCGACGCCCGGACGCATGCCCTGCTCCGGAAGATGGTCGAGGCCTGGTTTCCGGCGCTGCGCGGGATCGGCTTCGGGCATGCCTGGGGTGGGCCGCTGGGGATGCCTCGCGACTGGATCCCGACGTTCTCGTTCGAGCCACGCTCGGGGATTGCCTCGGGCCGGGGCTATACGGGACACGGGGTATCGACCGCGAACCTCGCCGGGCGCGTCCTGGCCGGACTGATCCTGGGCGAGGAGAGCGAGCTCACGACCCTGCCCCTGGTCAACCATCGCTCGCCGAAATGGGAGCCCGAGCCGTTCCGCTGGATCGGTGTCCGGTTCACCCAGGAGTCCCTGCTCCGGCTCGACGCGCGCACGGCGCGCACCGGTCGGCCCCCAACCGGTCGGTCACTTGCGGAGCGGATCGCCGGCCACTGAGCTCGGCGGCCGCGGCCGTCGGCCCGCGGCCCGTTGCGTCGCTCTACGGCTCGGCCGCCACCTCGATCGCCTGGACGATGGTGCCCCGGCCGCGGCGCTTGCCGGCGTAGGTCGCGGCATGCACGCGGGCCATCAGCTCGGCCTGGTCGATCGCGTCGTCGGGATAGGTGGCGATCCCGATCGTGAGGTCCACGCCCATCCCGCCTTCGGCCGCGCGCACCGCCGCGCGCAGACGCTCGGCGACCTCGGCGGCCTGGGTGCGGTCCAGGTCGGGCAGGATCAGGGCGATCTCGTCGCCGCCGTAGCGGGCCACGACATCGCGCCCGCGCGCCCCGGCTTTGAGCATTCCGGCGACCCGATGGAGGACCAGGTCGCCGACGGCGTGGCCGTGTCGCTCGTTGAGCTGTTCGAAGTTGTCGAGGTCGCAGAACAGCACCGCGAAGCGGCCGTCATGAGCCTCGGCGTCGCGGATCTGGCGGCGGAGCAGGTCCTGGAAGGAGCGGTGGTTGACCAGGCCGGTCAGGTTGTCGGTGGCGGCCAGCTCGCGGGCCCGGTGGAGCTGCGCCTGGGAGAACGCCAGGCCGGTCTGGTCGGCCAGGCCATGCAGGAGCTCGAGCTCATCGGTGCTCGGCAGGCGGGGCGATTCCCAGAGGACCGGCAGGAAGCCCGACAGGCCCCCGTCCGAGTGGATTGGCACCATCGTGATCGAGCGAACCCAGGCCGGCAGGCCAAGGCCCACGATGAGCCCGTCGTCACGCCCCGGGGTGATCTTGAAGGTGACCGCCCGGCGATCACGGAAGTCGGCCTCGATGTCACGCCCGGTGAAACGGCTGACCCCGGACACGGCGCCGGGCTCGATCGAGCGCGTTTCGGAGCTGCGCCAGCGCAGGATGTCGTAGCCGCCGTCCGGCCGGCGCAGGGCGACTGAGCGGACGCGGGCGCCGAGCAGCTCGCGCAGCCGGGCGTCGAGCGCCTGGACGATCCGGGTCGGTGATTCCTGGCGGGACAGGACGCCGGTGAACTCGATCAGGGTCGCGAGGTCGCCCCGCACGCGCCGGCCCACCCGGGCGAAGCTGCCCACGAACAGGGCATAGATGAACAGCAGGACGAAGACCATGACCTGGACCTGGGGGCTGGTCTGGTAGCCGAGTGACGAGCGCAGCTCGACCTGGCCGATGAACACGAAGCCACTGGCGGCCGCCGAGGCCAGCGCGCCGCCCATCCCGAAGAAGACGGCCCCCTCGAGGGCCAGGATCGGATAGACGAAGAACCCGATCCAGTCGGGCGTCCCGAGGAG
>JADGQK010000110.1 GCA_017881915.1 Chloroflexota bacterium
CGCGAGCTTCACCTGGATCGTGCCCAACCTGTGCAACACGATGCATGACTGCCCGATCGCGACCGGGGACGCCTGGCTCGCCTCGTTCCTGCCAGGCATCCTGGACAGCAGCGCCTACCAGCAGGCTGGCCTGGTCCTGATCACGTTTGATGAAGGAACCACGAACATCGGCGGGGGTGGCCAGGTGGCAACGCTCGTGATCAGTCCGCTGGCGAAGACCGGTTTCGTGTCGGCTGTCGCCCACGATCACTACTCGCTGCTGAGGACGATCCAGGCCGCCTGGGGGCTGACCTGCCTGGCCCACACGTGCGCCGCGAACGACCTGCGCGAGTTCTTCCGCTGATTGCGAGGCTCGACTTCCGGCCGTCGCTGGTCCGACCCACGCCTGCGTCGGAGGCTTGGCCGGGGCGCGTCCGACTGACGCCGCGGCGGCGGGCCGTGGGTGTGTACTCAGAACCACAAACGGGCAGATTCCGGAGTCGCGAGCGCGCTCAGCCGGGCCTGCCGCGCCCCTCCGGCTGGGCGCCAGACCCGACTACGCCCGGGCGAGCCGGCGCAGGACCGTGGGCAGGATGCCGCCATTGCGGTAGTAGTCGAGCTCGATCTGGCCATCCAGGCGACAGCGGACCGTGAAGCGTCGCTCCAGACCACCTTCGGCCGTGTCCGCCCGGGCGACCACCGTCAGCGTGCCGCGGGGGGCCAGGCCCGAGGCGATCCCTTCGATCGAATAGGTCTCGCGGCCGGTCAGGCCCAGCGCTGCCGCGCTCTCACCCGGTTCGAACTGGAGCGGCAGGACACCCATGCCCACCAGGTTGGAGCGGTGGATCCGCTCGAAGCTCTCGGCGATGACCACCCGCACGCCGAGCAGGGCCGGACCCTTGGCCGCCCAGTCGCGCGAGGACCCCGAGCCGTATTCGCGGCCGGCCAGGATGACCAGCGGGACGCCTTCGGCGGCATAGCGTTCGGCCGCGTGGTAAATGAACGACTCGGCGCCGTCGGGCAGGTGGATGGTAAATGGACCCTCCTTGCCCTCGACCAGCCGGTTGCGCAGCCGGATATTGGCAAACGTCCCCCGGATCATCACCTCGTGCTGGCCACGCCGGGCGCCGTAGCTGTTGAAATCGAGCGGGCTGACGCCGTGCTCCTGGAGCCAGCGGCCGGCCGGCGACGATGGGGCGATCGAGCCGGCCGGCGAGATGTGGTCGGTTGTGACCGAGTCACCCAGGACCGCCAGGACGCGCCCGCCGACGAGGTCGGCCAGCGGTCCCGGCTCGATGCCCACGCCGTCAAGGAAGGGCGGTCGGGCGACGTAGGTCGAAGCTGGATCCCAGGCGAAGCGGTTGCCGGCCGGAATCGGCAGGGCCCGCCAGCGCTCGTCGCCGCTGAACACGCTGGCGTAGGTCCTCCGGAACAGCTCCGGCGAGATCGACCGGCCGATCATGGTCCGGATCTCCTCGGGCCGCGGCCAGATCTCGGCGAGGAAGACCGGCTGCCCGTCAGAGCCGACGCCGAGCGGCTCGGTGGTCAGGTCGATATCCACCCGTCCGGCCAGCGCAAAGGCGACGACGAGCGGGGGTGACGCCAGGTAGCTGGCCCGGACGAGCGGGTGGATCCGGCCCTCGAAGTTGCGGTTGCCCGAGAGGACCGCAGCGACCACCAGGTCATTGGCTTCGATCGCCTCGGCGATCGGCGCGTCAAGCGGCCCGGAGTTGCCGATGCAGGTCGTGCAGCCGTAGCCGGCCAGGGCGAACCCGAGGGTCGCCAGCGGTGCCATCAGGCCGGCCGCTTCGAGATAGCCGGTAACGGCCTTCGAGCCGGGTGCCAACGACGTCTTGACCAGCGGCGATACCCGCAGGCCCCGCTCGACCGCACTGCGGGCAAGCAGGCCGGCCCCGATCATCACGGTCGGGTTCGAGGTGTTCGTACAGGAGGTGATCGCCGCGATCGCCACCGAGCCGCTCCGGATCACCGCCCGCTCGCCGGCGACTTCCACAATCACCGCATCATCGGTCCCATCGGCGGGGCCGCCTTCGCCCTCCATTCGGTCGACCGCCGAGGATGGCGTGGCTGCCGGGAACGAGGCTCGGAAGTTGGCCGGCAGGTCCGGCAGGGGCACCCGGTCCTGGGGCCGACGGGGCCCGGCCACGGCTGGATCGACGCCGGCCAGGTCGAGCTCGAGCAGGTCGTCGAAGGTCGGCGCGGCGCCGGGCTCGCGCCAGAGCCCCTGGGCGCGCGCGTAGCGCTCGACAAGATCGACCTGCCCGGCGCTCCGACCGGTCAGGCGCAGGTAGGCAAGGGTCTCGTCGTCGATCGGGAAGAGCGTCGCAGTCGCCCCGAACTCGGGGCTCATGTTGCTGATCGTGGCCCGGTCGGCGAGGGCCAGCGAGGCCAGCCCGTCGCCGGTGAACTCGACGAAGGCACCGACGACACCGAACTCACGGAGCATCTCGGTGACGACGAGGACGAGGTCGGTCGCCGTCGAGCCGCTGGGCAGCGAGCCGCCCAGGCGGACACCGACAATCCGGGGCATGGGCTGATAGAGCGGCTGGCCAAGGAGGACCGCCTCGGCCTCGATCCCGCCGACCCCATAGCCGAGGACGCCCAGGCCGTTGACCATGGTGGTGTGCGAGTCGGTCCCCACCAGCGTGTCCGGGAAGGCGACCGGCCCGTCATCGTCGGCCCGGATCGTGACGACGCTGGCCAGGTATTCGAGGTTGACCTGGTGGACGATGCCGGTCCCGGGCGGCACGACGCGGAGGCCCTCGAAGGCCTCCTGCGACCAGCGCAGGAGCTGGTAGCGCTCGCCGTTGCGCTCGTATTCGCGCTCAACGTTGAAGGCGAAGGCGGCCGGCGTGCCGAACCGGTCGACCTGGACCGAGTGATCGATCACCAGGTCGGCCGGCACGAGCGGGTTGATCCGGGTGGGATCCCCGCCGATCTCGGCCATCGCGTCGCGCATCAGGGCCAGGTCCACGATCGCTGGTACCCCGGTGAAGTCCTGGAGGAGGACCCGCGCGGGCATGAACGGGATCTCGACCTCCGCCCCGGCGGCCGGCCGCCAGGCAGCGAGGGTGCGCACGTCATCTTCGCTGACGATCCCCCGGCCGGCATGGCGGAGCACATTCTCGAGCAGGATCTTGAGGGTCATCGGAGCCTTGTCCAGGCTCGTGCCCAGGCCGCGGCCGAGGGTCTCGAGCGAGGCCAGGCGGTAGTAGTCGGGGAGGCCCGGACCGAGGCTCGCCCGTGCGGAGAACGGATCAGGGATGGACACGGGTAACCCTTCGCTGGCGTCGCTAGACTCGTGGGATGAAATCGTACTGCCGCCGATGAAGGTCTGGGACGAGCCGCGACGTGAGCCGTCCGGGGCTGGCTCGAGCGGCGCAGACCCGAGCGAAGCCCGCCTCGTCGCCCTGACTGACGAGGCGGGCATTGACCTCGCGCCGGACGCCGTCCGCGGCCACGACCACGGCGACGGCAAGGCGCACGCTCACCGCCACCCGCACGAGCACTCGAAACCCGGCCAGCCACCTTACCTCGGGATCGTCGGCGCGGGGGCGGTCGGAACCGCCCTCGGGGTCGCCCTCAGCCGGGCCGGGTGGCCGATCACCGCGGTCGCCAGCCGCGATGCGGCCCGCCGGAACCGGTTCAGCCAGCTCGTCGGTGGTACTCGCGCCTTCGCCGACGCGACGGCGATCCTGGACGAGGTCGAGCTGATCATCCTGGCCGTCCCGGACGACGCCCTGCCAGCGCTCGCCGCCGGCCTCCGGCTGTACGCCGGCCAGGCCCTCGTCCACACGAGCGGGGCGCTCGGGGCAGAAGTCCTCCAGCCGGCGATGGCCGCCGGGACGCAGATCGGATCATTCCATCCGCTCGTCGCCTTCGCCGACACCGAGCGGGCCGTGGCGGCGCTCCACGGGGCTACCGTGGCCGTGGAAGGCGACGATGAGCTGGTCGGATTGCTGGCCGAGATGGCCGAGGCAATCGGGGCGACGGCCGTCCGCCTGGCACCGGGCTCGAAATCCGCCTATCACGCCGCAGCCGTCCTCGCCGCCGGTGGCTTCGATGCCCTCCTCGACGCCATCGCCGAGCTCGGCCGGGTGGCCGGCCTGGATGAGGCCGGCTCGCTGGCGATCTACGGCCCATTGATCGAGCAGACCCTGGGCAACGCCCGAGCGCTGGGGATCCGCGCCGCGCTCACCGGTCCGATCACTCGCGGTGACATCGGGACGCTGCGCGCGCATCTCGTCACGCTCCGCGTGCATGCCCCGGGCGTGCTCGACCTGTATCGAGCGGCCGCCGAGCGGGAGATCGCCCTGGCCGCGGCCCGTGGCGCGCTGACACCGGACGCTGTCGGAGCGCTGCGCGACGCCCTTGCAATGCGTTCCTGAGCGGGTAGGATTGCTGGATGCAGCACAGTATTGCCGCCAAGTACGCGGCCCGCCCCGCGGCGCGCTTCGTTCGCTCGTCGCCCCGGGCTCGCGAACGGCGTCTCGGCCTCCGGACGACCACGTTCCAGGCCGCGTCCAGCCACCAGACTGCGCTCCGTCGGGCCGATCTCGGCCCATACGTGCAGCTGCGCGCGAGCTGGCGCTCGATCCAGCCGGCTCGTTCCTACGCTGGCTTCAGGACCGGCAAGATCCGGCCGGTCGTCACCTTCCGCTGGATGCGCCTCGGTCAGCCCGTGAGGCGCGACCGGCCGAGTGCCGCGTCGGCGCCGTGGCTCGCCTGAGGAGCGGCAGCGCAACTTCCGCCGGCGGGATCGTGATCCGGCGCGAAGCGGGCATCCCCCAGTTCGTTGCCGGCCGCCGCCGGCGCGACGGCGATGGCTACACCTGGACCCTGCCCAAGGGGACGCCTAACCCGGGCGAAACGACCGAGCAGACGGCCCTCCGCGAGGTGACCGAGGAGACCGGCCTCGATGTGCGGATCACCGGCCCGTTCGAGTCGATCTCGTACACGTTCGTCCAGAAGGGCACCCGGATCCACAAGACGGTCCACTATTTCCTGATGGAACCAACCGGCGGCGACCTGACCCGCCACGACCATGAGTTCGATGACGTGCGCTGGGTGGACCTCGCCGACGCAAGCGGCCTGCTCACATTCGAGACCGAGCGGGCCCTGGTCCAGCGGGCCGCGGCGGTCGTCAGCCACGCGGAGCTGACGTGACCGAGCCCTCGATCGATATCGCCGCCCACAGCAGCCCACTGCGCGAGCGCCACGTGGCCCTGGGCGCCAGGATGACGTCATTCGGTGGCTGGGAGATGCCCCTCCAGTACGGCGGTATCCTGGAGGAGCATCGGGCCGTCCGAGAGCGAGCCGGCCTGTTCGACCTGTCCCACATGGGCGAGCTGTTCGTCGAGGGACCGGAGGCTGGCGAGGCCCTCTCGGCCGCCCTCGTCTCCGAACCGCGGCGGCTTGCGGTCGGCAAGGCCCAGTACTCGATGATCTGCGCCCCAAACGGCGGGATCCTCGACGACCTGATCGTGTACCGCCTGGCCGACGAGCGTTTCCTGGTCGTGGCCAATGCGGGCAACGCGCCACTCGTGAGTGACCTGCTGGCCCAGCGAATCGCGCCCCACCGGGCGATCCTCGACGATCGCTCGCTGGCGACAGCCCTGTGCGCCGTCCAGGGACCCCGCTCAGTCGAGATCGTCGCTCCGCTGACCGACCTCGACCTGGCCGCGATCCGCTACTACGGGATCAGCGAGGGCGTCGTCGCCGGGATCCCGGCGTTGGTTGCTCGCACCGGCTACACGGGGGAGGACGGCTTCGAGGTGTTCGTCGACACCGAGCGGGCGGGTGACCTGTGGGACGCGCTGTGGAGCTCGGGCTTGGCGCATGGCCTGGCCGCCGTCGGGCTGGGCGCCCGGGATACCCTCCGGCTGGAGGCGGGTATGCCGCTCTACGGCAACGACCTCGACCCCAGCGTGAACCCGTTCGAAGCGAACCTCGGGCGGGTCGTCCGGCTCGACAAGGTGAACGAGTTCGTCGGTCGCGAGGCACTCCGGCGAATCGCCGAGAACGGCCCGGCCCGGCTGCTGGTTGGCCTGGCGATGACCGGGCGGGGGATCGCCCGACATGGCTATCCGGTCTTCAGCGGCCAGCGGGCGACCGGCGTCGTCACCAGCGGGACCCTCTCGCCGACGCTCGGACGGGCGATCGCGCTGGCCTATGTTGCGCCGGGTGACGCCGAACCGGGTACGATCCTCGAGGTCGAGATCCGCGCCGTGCGGGTCCCCGCCGAGGTCGTTTCGCTTCCGTTCTACCGCCGTCCCCGCTGACCCACCCGATCGGGCCGGATCGCGGGCTCCGCCCCTCGACCGAGGAGGTTCGCGCTCGATGGTCCCCCAAGACCTGCGCTACACAAAGGACCACGAGTGGGTCCGCCTGGCCGGTGACGTGGCCAC
>JADGQK010000111.1 GCA_017881915.1 Chloroflexota bacterium
CGCTAGCCACGGGGCCGGATTACCGCCAGCCAAGCTCCGGCGCCACGAACTTCAGAATGCTCTCGATCGCGTGGGCGTTGTACTCGACGCCAAGTTGGTTCGGGACCGTCAGCAGGAGCGTGTCCGCCGCCTGGATCGCCGTGTCCTCGGCGAGCTCCTTGACGAGGACGTCCGGCTCCGCCGCGTACGAACGCCCGAAGATCGCCCTGGTCTGCGCGTCGATGTTGCCGATCTGGTCCGCCCCTTGGTTGCCGCGACCGAAGTAGGCACGGTCCCGATCGTCGACCAGCGCGAAGATGCTGCGGCTGACCGAGATCCTCGGCTCGCGCTGATGACCGGCCGCGGTCCATGCCTCACGGAACAGCCGGATCTGCTCCGCCTGGAGCTCGTGGAACGGCATGCCGGCGTCCTCGGTCATCAGTGTCGACGACATCAGGTTCAGGCCCTGACGGGCCGCCCAGTCGGCGGTCGCGCGTGACCCGGCCCCCCACCAGATCCGATCGCGCAGCCCGGGCGAGTGCGGCTCTGGGCGAAGCAGCCCGGGCGGGTTCGAGAACATCGGCGAGGGGTTCGGTTCGGCGAACCCGGCGCCGCTCAGAGCCTGAAGGAAGATCTCGCTGTGCTCGCGGGCCATGTCGGCGTCGGTCGCGCCCTGCGGCGGAACATACCCGAAGTACCGGAAGCCATCGATCACCTGCTCCGGCGAGCCGCGGCTGATCCCGAGCTCGAGGCGACCGCCAGCGATGAGGTCGGCGGCACCGGCGTCCTCGACCATGTACAGCGGGTTCTCATAGCGCATGTCGATAACGGCCGTCCCGATCTCGATGCGCTTGGTCCGCGCACCGATCGCCGCTAGAAGCGGGAACGGGGACGCGAGCTGCTGGGCGAAGTGATGGACCCGGAAGTAGGCGCCATCGGCACCCAGATCCTCGACTGCCTCGGCGAGCTCGATCGACTGAATCAGCGCGTCCGACGCGGAACGGACCTGCGAGTAGGGTGCGGCCGACCAGTGCCCGAACGAGAGGAACCCAATCTTCTTCATCCAGGAATTCTACGGATGACGGCCGTCACCCCATTGGCAGGTGGGGCGACCTAGAAGCGCCTGTGTCCGCGAGTCAGTAACCCCGGCGGCGTCGCACATCGACCTTCGCACTCCACGATGATGTCGTCGTGCCGCCATCGGCGCTCCCTCCGCTCGACTCTCGACCGCCTTTAGAGTGCCGTCCGCGTCCGAGCCGGGCGCCACATCGTCGTCACAACCGGGCCATTGTCGGGCAGGCTGAAATCGCCGTGCGGTACAAACCCGAGTCGCTCATAGCGGTGATTGTTTGCGGGATTGCTCGACTCGAGATAGGCCGGCCTCCCTTCCCGGTCGATCTGCGCGAGGTTGTGAGTGAGGAGGCCCATGCCGATGCCTTGGCCTCGGTGCGCCGGGTGTGTGCCCAGGAGGCTCAGGTAGTAGTGCGGCTCGTCGTGCGGGTGCGCGGCAGAGAACCGGGCCATCAGCTCCTCGAGGTAGCTCGCGCCAGCGGGGCCGAGCGTTTCCGCGGCCACGCGGGCAAAGTCCGCCTCCTGCTCGGCTGACAGCTCGGTGCCTCCCGGTGGAATCCAGATGGCGACCGCCTCTGCCTCATCGGTCATCGACACCCACGGATACCGTAGAGCACCCTCGATCCAGATCTGCCAGATCGGAGCCGCTCGATCGGTTCGGTGGGTCGTCGTCGAGAAGGCGGGCCCCCAGACCGGATCGTCGGCAAAGGCGAGCCCGATCGTCTCGATCAGCCGGGGTAGATCGGCCGCCGTTGCCGGCCGCGCGTGTCGATCGGACAACGTCTAGTCGGCTTCGGCCGAGGCCGACGAGACGCCGCTGGTCTGGCCGGACAGGATTTGCAGCGGGTCCATCAGTCGAGCTCCGGCTCACGTTGGCGCAGAGTGCCGGCGATCCCCGTCGCGGTCGTCACATCCTTGACCACATCCGCTCCCTCCGCCCTGCTGCCCAATGGATGGACGATAAAGAACGTGGGACCGGCGGGCAATAGTGGAGCACACGGTCCGGCGGACCACGATGCCCTCATCGTGCCGTTGAAGTGGGGCAGGTCCCGTTGCCGGGGCTCGTCGAGACCGGGATGACGCCGATGATCACCCCATCCTTTCCCGCGAGGTCCTGGACATCCTTCCCGGCCGAGTGGATACCTGACGCCGACGTGTAGGCGCACCCGCCGCCGATGTCCGCTCCGGGTCGGCGCTGCGGGCCAAGAACATCTCCTCGCGTGCCTCGGACAAACGGGCCGAGATGACCTACAAGGACACTGATGCAACGTTTCACGAGGCCGAGCAGATCCAGGCTCATCTCAAGGTCCAGGACGACGCGATCAGCACCCTCCTCGACAAGCTCCAGACGCTCGAGGCGGCTCGCGGTCAGGTGTGAGGCGCATCCTGTCGCGCGCTCGAACCGCCCGCATGACGATGGATCGTGGGCGATCGTCAGTAGCCGATAACGCCGTGGGGCATTGCTCTTGATCCTTAACGTATCCTGATCGCCATGGCTGAAGGCGTGCTCCGGAGCTAGCCGAAGCTGCGCCAGCAGATACAGGGAGGATGAGATGCCCGCGCGAGAGAATGCCGCCGTCGCCCGCGAAATCACCGAGGCCTTTGAACGGATGGACATGGGGCGGCTGGATGCTCTGATGGCCGATGACGTGATCTGGCACGAGATCGGCCGAGCCGAGCCACGGAGGGGCAAGGAGGCGCTCCGGGCGGTTGCGCCGGGCGGTGGGGTCGATTACGAGATCACGGGAAGCTTGCACGACATCGTTGCAAGCGACGACCATGCCATCGCCCTCCTCGATCTCACCGCCACCCGCGCCGGCAAGACCCTGACCTACCGGACCGCGGAGATCTACCACATCCGGGACGGCAAGATCACCGAGCGTTGGGCCTTTTCTGACGACACGGCGGCGATCGCTGCGTTCTTCGCCTAAGCGGCAACCGCCCGCGCTCAGGAGCCAGCCTGGAGGAGGCGCATCTCAACCAGGGTCTCCGCGATGGAGCCCCGGTGCTCCTTCCGCGGAGCGCCGGGCATACTGAGGCGATGGACCCGCTCGACCGGTTGCTCGACGATCTCACCCGAGCTCAGATCGGGACGACCTTCAATCAATATCGCGACGCCGACCCGGCCCTCGATCGGCCGGGTGCGCCTGCGATCCGGCTGGCGAACCTGGCGGCGCATCTGCGTGCTCGGTCGCACCCGGCGCTCCTGCTGGTCGGGGAGGCAGCCGGGTACGCGGGCTGTCGGTTCTCGGGGGTGGCCTTCACGTCCGAGCGATCGCTCCCACCCGAGCGCTGGACGAGCCTCGATCGGCGCGGCCACGTCGAACATTCCGCGTCGATTGTCCATCGCATCCTCGACGAGTTGGGTCTCGAGGACGAGACGATCCTGTGGAACGCGTGCCCGACGCATCCCGCCGGATCGACTCCATTGTCGAACCGGACCCCGACGAGCGATGAGCTCGCGGCCGGCCGGCCGTTCCTCGTCCGGCTCATGATGATCCTTCAGCCGGCCCTGGTGGTCGCTGTCGGTCTGCATGCCGCCCGTGCCCTACCGCGCCTCGCGGCAATCCGCCACCCGGCGAACGGTGGTGCGGCGGCCTTTCGTGCCGGGCTCGCTGCCGTCGCACCCACCTCGAACAGACCTGACCGTCGATGATGGCCGGCGGGACATCCGAGCGTCCCACCTGGCTGATCTATGGCCGATGGCCCGTGTCGTACTTCGACTCGGTCGGTCCAGCCTATGCCGCCCGAGGCGTTGTACTCGAGGGTGACCCACGAAGCGCTGGCTCCCGGCCGAAGAGGGATTGACGACCAGGAGCTGACAACATCCTAGACCGAGTTGCTCGAGGTCATACCTTGAGCAGGGCCAGCCAGCCACCGACGAAGACCGGGAGAGCGAGCCCGACCATTACGAGGCGGATGGCGCCGCCGATGGACTGACGGAAGGTGCGACTACGGCTTGGCGACCAGGAATCCGTTGACGCCCTGACCGGTGACGTCTCCGGCCTTGGCGTCGTTCTGCCAACCGTAGAGAGGCATGCCGTTGTACGTGACCTGGATCGTCCCGTCGGCCCGGGTCAGGGTACCGAGAGTCCCGCTCACGCCGGTCCCGGCCGTGGCCGTCGCGCCGGTCGCGACCGCCAGTGGCGGCCACGCCGTCGCACATCCACCAGTGCAGGTGGACGAGGTGGCCGTGTCGCCGGTGTGGGTATAGAGCGTCAGGCCGCTCGGGCCGGTCAGGACAGGGCCGAGGCTGCTGGTGGCCATGGTCACGACCACGCCGGTCGTGCTGGCGGAACTTGGAGCGTTCGAGGCGGGCGTGGACACGACAGGCGCGGCGGAGGCAGGCGCGGTGGACACGACAGGCGCGGTGGACACGACAGGCGCGCTGCTGGCCGGCGCGGCGGTAGCAGCCGACGAGCACGCCGCGGCCAGGAAGGCGACGGCGATCAGGCTGGCCAGGCCGCGGGCGGCAAGCCGGATGGACGGTTGAGACATGGCGTTCTCCCAGGTTGTCGAGCGGGCATCGCCGCACGTGCGGGCTTGCGTGCCCACAACGAGGACTACGTCTGCCGGGTCATGATCGGTTTTCCTGGGCTGTTCAGGTCGGGGAGCGTAGGCGGATCATGCGCGGGCCATGCACCGCGAGGTTGACGCGACCCGCCCCGCCTTGAACATCAGCGCCGGACGGCGAGCTCAAACCGCGCGGCCTCGGCGGCGAGCTCCTCCCGCTCGCCGGCCGTGAGCTCCAGCTCGGCGGCGGCAACGTTCTCTTCGAGCTGGCTGGTGCTCGACGCCCCGGGAATGGCGACAACGTTCCCGTGCCCGATGAGCCATGCCAGGGCCACCTGCGCAGGCGTCGCGCCGTGCCCCCGCGCGACCTCGCCGACCGCGGCGATGAGGGGCAGGGCTCGCCGGATCGTCCGGTCGTGGAACAGCGGGCTCCGGCTCCGGTACCAGCCCCCCGGTTTGTGCTCCAGACCGTAGCGACCGGACAGGAGGCCCTGCCCCAGCGGGCTGTAGGCGATGACAACGCGCCCCTCCTCGCGCGCATAAGGGACGAGCTCCCAACGGGGCAGCGGCGCGGCGAGGCTGAAGCGGACCTGGTTGGAGAGGATAGGGCGCCCGAGGGCGCGCTCGCTGGCACGCCAGCGCTCGAGGGAGTGGTTGCTGACCCCGACGTGGCGCACGAGGCCCTGCTCGAGGAATGTTCGCAGCGGTGCCACGGTCGAGCGTGCCGACACGAGCGGGTTGGGGAAATGCACCTGGTAGAGGTCGATCGCCTCTACCCCGAGCCGCCGCAGGCTGCCCCGCACCTGCCACTCGACGACCGATGGCAGGGGCAGGAGGGGCATGAGCTTCGTGGCCAGGACGACCGCGTCGCGTCGCCCCGCGATCGCCTCGCCCACGATTCGCTCCGAGCGGCCGAAGCCGTACATCTCGGCGGTATCGATGAGGGTGACCCCGAGCTCAATCGCGCGCCGCACGATGGCGGGTGCCGTGTCGCTCGCGTAGGTTGCTCCATAACCCCACTCGCGGGACCCGAACTGCCAGGTCCCGAGGCCGATCACCGACAGCCGTAGGCCGCCGACCTCCACGTAGCGCATCATCCAAACCTCCTCCGCGCGGCGCCGTCTTTACGTCGCCACCTGCGCCGGCGGATCATCGGCCAGGGCGAATAGGGCAGGAGCGCGGTCCGACCTGCACCGTGGTGCTCGATTCGCATGCGGCGTCAGCTCCCGCCGAGGATCTCGGGTGCCGCGTCGGGATTGCGCTTGCCGGCGCCCGCCGGCTCGTCGACCCGGTCACTCTCCTCCCAGGCGGGTTCGCCGGTCTCGTGATTCCGCTCCCGTCCCGCCTCACGGCGCTCGTGGCGCGGGCCAGGCTCCGCATCGGTAGGATCGGGGGCTCCCAACAGCGCGCGTTTGATTCTTGCCAGCAGCGACATTCGGGTGGTCCTTCCGTTCGGCGCACACGCCAAGCTATGAAATCAAAGCCAGGGACGGCACGTCTCCCGATACAGTGGACCGATGAAGACCTCGGCGCTCAGTGAGGCCTTCCTCCAACGTACTGGTCGCCGTCGGCGCGAGCTGCGCGTCGTCACAGCTCGAGGCGGCGGACTGACCGGGTCCGCCGCCTCGGACCATGTCGTTCAACTCGGGCCCACCGAGGGCCCTGAGGGCCACGGCCCGCTCCGCCATTGCGTCCGCTCCGACGGTGACTCCGCTTGCCGCCGCTGGTCCTTGCCGATTATCGATCCCCACGCTCGTATTCGAGAATG
>JADGQK010000011.1 GCA_017881915.1 Chloroflexota bacterium
CGCTGACCGCCGACACCGTCGACGGCAAGCTCTCGGCCATCCCGGAGTCGATGAAGGCAGTCGAGCTGTTCTCCAACAACACGATCCTGACCACGGCGCCGGTCACGACCGACGACTGGAAGGCCGCCGCGAGCAAGCTCGGCTGGGTCTATGGAGCGAACGGCGGCGGCAACTACTACCTGTGGGGCCTGTTCTCCGCGTTCGGCGGCAAGATTCTGGATGACACGGGCAAGTGTGCGGCGACCGCTGGTGGCGTCGCCGATGCCCTCAAGTGGCTGCAGGACATGAAGACCGCCGGCATGCACTTCTACCAGAACGACGGTGACGCCAAGGCCGACCTCATCTCGGGCAAGATCGGGGGCTTCATCGACGGTCCGTGGCAGTCGGGCGACCTGTCCAAGGCGCTCGGCACCAAGCTTGCCGTAACGGCCGGACCGAGTGGCCCGGGTGGCCCCTGGGCGCCGCTCACCGCTCCGGACGGCTTCTATATCAACGACTCCTCGCCGAACAAGGACCTCGCCGCGCAGTTCGCGCTGCAGTTCCTCCTCCCGGCGAACGAGCAGATCTTCGCGAACGCCGGTCATCTGCCGGCGAACACGACGCTTCAGCCCACGGATCCCATCGCCCAGAGCTTCGCCGCGCTGATGCCCAAGGGCTTCGCACGACCGACGTCCAAGGCGCTGGCCAATTACTGGGGTAACTTCGGCAACGCTCTCGTCGCAGTCATCGACAAGGGCACCAACCCGACCGCCGCCGTGGCCACCGCCTGCGCGGCGATGGACAAGGCGAACGGCCTGTAAACGAGACGCCGACAGGCGTACTCTCGGAGTAACGCGCTCGGGGCGCCGGGTCCACCCGGCGCCCCGATCCACATCACGCGGAGGAGGATCGTGATGGATGACAGGGGACTGTCGATATGACCGCGGTCGCCGCCAGTCCTGGGGCACTGCCCCGCCGATCGATGTGGCAGCGGTCCCGGGATAGCCGGACCGCCTACATGTTCCTCCTGCCCGCGCTGCTGGTGATGGCGATCATCACCTTCTATCCCCTCGTCTTCCAGGTCTGGATGTCGTTCACCGACTACGGCCTGACCAACCTTCGCTACAACGCGCCCCCCCCGAACTTCGTCGGCCTCCAGAACTACCAGCGGATCCTCGACAACAACATCGTCCTGCCCAACTTCGACTTCGTGCGGATCCTGGTCTTCAACCTCTTCTGGGCCCTGTCGAACGTGATCATCCATCTCATCCTCGGGGTGGCAGTCGCGCTCATCCTCAACATCAAGGGCCTGAAGTTCCGGCGGATCTATCGCGCGATCTACATCCTGCCGGTGGTGATCCCACCGATCATCGTGGCCACGGTCTGGCGGAACCTGTTCGATCCCCAGTACGGCGCGATCAACCAGATCCTGAGCGGCATCACCGGGATCCTGTTCAAGGCGCCGCCGGTGACGCTCGACTGGTTGAACGAACCGAATCCGATCCTGGCCCTCGGCCCGTTCATCCTGCCGGTGGCCTACTTCGCGCTTCTCGGGGCAAACGTATGGCTCGGCTGGCCGCTCAACTCGGTCGTCGCAACGGGTGCCCTGCAGAGCATCCCGAACGACCTGTACGAGGCTGCCGAGATGGATGGTGCGGGTTGGTGGCAGAAGTTCCGGACCGTGACCCTGCCCTTCCTGCGGCCGGCGATGCTGCCCTACGCGATCTATGGCTTCATCATCACCTTCAACCTGTTCTACCTCTCGTATTTCATGTCGGGCGGAGGGCCGTTCGGACAAACGGAGCTGCTCGTGACGACGGCCTACCGCCTCGTCTCGGAGCAGCATCTCTACGCGGTCGCAGCAGCGTTCGCAATCTTCGAGTTCTTCATCCTCCTCGGCCTGACCCTCATCACCAATCGATTGGGGAAGGCGACGGCCAGCTATGACGCATGACCTCCGCTCAGCTGCCACTCGGTCCACAGAGAGGAGACGGCCATGACGGCTCCGGCGGCCACTGCCCGGCTGGCGAGCCAGGCGCTCGCCGAGACCCGTACCGGGGGCAAGGGCCACCTCCGCTTCGGACGGCAGCTGGTGCTCCAGCTCGTGTGCATCGCGATCGCGGTGACGGTCCTCTTCCCGATGGTCTGGATCCTGGCGATGTCCCTGGACCCCCGGAACATCGCCCGCCCGGACTCGCTCTTCCCGCCGGGCGCGTCGCTCGACGCCTACGCCAAGGTCATCGCACAGCCAACTTTGAATCCCGTGTCGTTCATCCGGCTCGCCCTGAACAGCGTGATCATCGCGATCCTCATTTCAGCGGCCAGCGTGACGATCGGCGCGTTCGCCGCCTATGCGTTCTCCCGGCTTCGGTTCCGCGGGCGGGAGATCCTGATGATCGCGATCCTGGCCGTGCTCATGCTCCCGGCCGTGGCCGCCCTCGCCCCTTTGTTTGTCATGCTGGGCAAGTTCCAGTTCGGTACGTTCAACCTGCGCTCGTCACTGTTCGGCGTCGCGCTGGCGGTGACGGCGAGCCAGCTGCCCTTCGCGATCTGGAACATCAAGGGTTACCTCGACACGATCCCAAGGGAGCTCGAAGAGGCCGCGACGGTCGATGGGGCCAGTCGCTTCCAGACGTTCCGCCTGGTCATCCTGCCGCTGGCGACCCCGGTCCTGGCCGTTACCGCCTTCTTTGGATTCATCGCGGGCTGGACTGAATTCCAGTTCTCGTTCCTGTTCCTGATCGGGGACACGAACAGCTGGACGTTGTCGATGGCGCTCAACGGGATGGTCGGGCAGTACGCCGCGAGCACACCCTGGTCGCAGTTCTCGGCCTTCGCGATCCTCGTTGCCCTGCCGGTGATGGTCGTCTACATCTTCCTGCAGCGCTACATCATTTCCGGCCTGGCGATCGGCGGCGTAAAGGGCTGAGTGGCGACTGCCCGTCCGTCCGCCCCGCTCGTAGCGCTCGTCGTCCTCGCCCTCGTCGTCGGCGCGTGCGCGCCGGCCGCTTCCGGCCGACCAACCGCGTCCGCCGGCGGATCGGAGGCAGGATCGGTTCCCGGTGCAAGCCTGGGCGGATCAGCCGGGACAAGCCCCGGACCCGCGGGATCGCCACCGGCCTGCCCGGCGACGGTCGCCTCCCCGGTCCCGGCCCTCGGCCAGCCCGGCTGGTGGGCGGACCGCGTCTTCTACGAGGCGTTCGTCCGGAGCTTCGCCGATTCGAACGGCGACGGTACCGGCGACCTCCGGGGTCTGATCTCCCGGCTCGACTATCTCAACGACGGCAACCCGGCAACGCCCTCGGACCTGGGCGTCACCGGGCTGTGGCTGATGCCGATCCTGCCCTCACCGTCGTATCACGGCTACGACGTGACGGACTACGCGTCCGTCAATACCGACTACGGCTCGCTGTCCGACCTGCGCGCGCTTGTCAGCGAGGCGCACCGGCGCGGGATCGCGGTGATCCTCGACATGCCCTTCAACCACACCTCGAGCCAGGATCCCTGGTTCGTCGACAGCCAGAAAGCCGGCTCGGCCCACGCCGACTGGTATGTCTGGTCCGCCACCCCCGGCGGCTCGAACTGGTTTCCCAACGGCAAACGCTTCTACTACGCGGCGTTCGGGCCGGACCTGCCTGACCTCAACTATCGGGACCCGGCGGTGACCAGCGCGATCGACGCGGTCGCGAAGTTCTGGCTCACCGACGTCGGCGTCGACGGCTTCCGCCTCGACGCCGCCAAGTACATCGTCGAGGACGGTCCCGTCACCCAGAACACGCCCGAGACGCATGCCTGGCTGCAGGCGTTCCGGAGGACGCTCGCGACGAGCGATCCGGGCGCGCTTCTCGTGGGCGAGGTCTGGGACACCTCGGCGACGAGCGCGAGCTACGTGCCGAACGACCTGGACATGACCTTTGACTTCGGGTTGTCGGGGGCGTATGTGGCGGCCGCCAACGGCGGCCAGGCGTGGGGGCTGGCCGGGATCCTCAATCGAGTCGTCTCGCTCTACCCGTCCGACGGCTTCGGGACATTCCTCACGAACCACGACATGGATCGCCTGGCGACGCAGGTGGCCGGAGATCCAGCCCGGATGCGCCTTGCCGCCGGCCTCCTCCTGACCGGCCCGGGCGTGCCCTTCATCTACTACGGCGAGGAGATCGGGATGAGCGGCGCGAAGCCGGACGAGCGGATCCGGACGCCGATGCGCTGGGACTCGAGTCCAGTGGCTGCCGGATTCACGACCGGCACGCCGTGGGAGGCGCTGTCGGCCGACCCCTCGAGCGTCAACGTCGCCGACGAAACGGGCAACGCCACCTCGCTCCTCAGCCACTATCGGGCGCTCGTTGCCCTCCGGGCGGCCCACCCGGCCCTGAACCGGGGCGAGACCGTCGTAGCCCAGAGCTCGGACGGGGCGGTGCTTGCGACGATCCGGCGGACTCCAACCGAGACGCTGCTCGTCCTGGCCAACCTCGGAACGGCACCCGTGTCCGGGGAGACGGTCAGCCTTGTGGCCGGCTCACTGTGCGGGACCCTGAACGCGCGGGTCATCTTCGGTGGGTCCCCGCCGGCCGCCAGCCTGCCTGCACCGATCATCTCCTCGAGCGGCGGGCTCTTGCCCTATACGCCCGTTGCCACCCTCGCGCCCGAGAGTGTCACGGTCATTGCCCTGGGGCCGTAAGTGCCACGTCGCAGCGCGGCATCCCGCTGGTTGAGCCGGCGCTCCTTGACGCCTCGAGGCATGTTGCTTAGCGTCGACGACACGCCGGGCGGCGCAACGGTGAAGGAATCTTGACCCGCCAACCACCCCGGTTGAACCGATGCACCCCGACGATAGGGACGAGGATGGGATCGCCCGCGATGGCCAGCCCGTGGCCCGCGTCAGGCGACCGGGAATCGATGAGGGAACGATGACGAGAACGCGCCTGGCCGCCTTCGTGCTGTCGGCCGGCCTGCTGCTGATCACAGGCCTCGCGCCGGCCACGGCGGTCGCCGCGACGTTCAGCCTGACCACACCCTACCCGGCCGTCACGATCCAGCCGGGCAACACCGTCACCTTCGCCCTGGACGTGGCGGTACCCGCGCCTGAACGAGTCGGCCTTGCCATCTCGGGCACGCCCAGCGGCTGGACGGCCAACCTGCGCGGCGGCGGCAACATCGTCAACGCGGTCTTCGCCGGTGGCTCGACAGCCGCCGCGGTTGACCTGTCGGTCAGCGTGCCCCAGGCCGCGACGGCCGGATCGCAGACCCTGACGGTCACGGCGAGCTCGAAACAGGGGACCCGCACCCTGGCGATCGAGGTCACGGTCCTGGGCGCGACGGGTGGGGCGATCACCCTGACCAGCGCCTTCCCGCAGCTGTCGGGCGCTCCGTCCAGCACGTTCAGCTACAGCGTGACCCTGGCCAACACGGGGACCCAGAAGCAGACCTACACCCTGCAGGGACAGGGTCCCGACGGCTGGACCGTTTCCGTCCATCCCTCGAGCAATGCCCAGGCCCTGACCGACACCGTGGATGGCGGCGGAACCGACACCCTGAGCGTGACCGCCCAGCCGCCCTCGAGCGTGGCGGCCGGTGCGTATCCGCTGCAGGTCACCGCCACGTCGGGTGGCCAGTCGGCCAACGCCGCGCTCGAGGCGGACGTCACCGGGACCCCGGCGCTGACCCTCAGCACACCCAACCAGGTCCTCAATGCCCAGGTCACGGCGGGCTCCACCGGGACCGTCGCCCTGGTCGTCACGAACAGCGGTTCGACCGTCCTCCAGAACGTGGCGATCACGGCCTCGTCGCCGACCGGCTGGACCGCGACCTTCGCCCCGGCCACGATCGCGACGATCCAGCCGGGCGCCTCGGCCACGGTCACGGCCACGGTCAAGCCGTCGAGCGACGCGCTTGCCGGCGACTACGACGTCACGTTCACGGCGGCCGGCGGGAGCGCGACCGCCAACGTCGATATCCGGACCACGGTCCAGACGTCGCCGCTGTGGGGTTTCATCGGGCTGGCCCTGATCGCGTTCGTGATCATCGGCCTGGGCTGGGTCTTCCGCCGCTTCGGACGGCGGTAATGGTCCGCAAGCGGGCTCGCCGCGGGCGGCCCGTCGGATCCGACGAGGCCGACCATGACCTGGCGATCCAGACCCATGGGCTGACGAAGGCCTACGGCGACCTGGTCGCGGTCGATAACCTGAACCTGTCGATTCGGGCAGGGGAGGTGTTCGGCCTGCTGGGTCCCAACGGAGCCGGCAAGACGACGACGATCCTGATGTTGCTCGGGCTGTCCGAGCCCACCCGCGGCCGGGCCGAGGTCGTCGGCTTCGACCCGACACGGCAGCCCCTCGAGGTCAAGCGCCGGGTGGGCTACCTGCCCGACGACGTGGGCTTCTACGCCGAGCTGACCGGCCGCCAGAACCTGCGCTACACGGCCGCCCTCAACGGGATCGAGCGGCGGGCAGCGAACGATCGGATCGGGCAGCTCCTCGAACAGGTCGGCCTGGCCGACGCCGCCGACCGGCGGGTCGAGCAGTATTCGCGGGGGATGCGCCAGCGCCTCGGCCTGGCCGACGCCATGGTCAAGGATCCTTCGGTCATGATCCTCGACGAGCCGACGGCATCGATCGACCCGGCCGGCGTGACCGACGTCCTGGCCCTGATCCAGGCCCTCGCCCGCGACAACGGGGTGACCGTCCTCCTGTCGAGCCACCTGCTCCACCAGGTCCACCAGGTCTGCGACCGCGTCGCGATCTTCAATGCCGGCCGGATCCTGGCCCAGGGCCGGATGGCCCAGCTGGCCGAACAGCTGGCCGGCGATCAACTCGAGCTGGAGGTGGGCCTCGAGGGCCCGGCCGACCAGGTCGAGGCGGCCCTGCGGGCGGTGACCGGCGTCACCGACGTACGGCGCGATCCCCGCGACCCGAGCCTGTGGCATGTCACCGGTCCGCAATCGATCCGCGGCCACCTGGCGGGGGACCTCGCCGCCCGCGGGCTGAGCGTCCGGCACCTGCGTCGGGTTGGCGACGAGTTGGACGAGATCTACCAGCGCTATTTCACTCGCGAGGCCGACCGTGGCCACGCCGCCTGACGCACTCGTCCTGGTGGATCCCGGCGTCGTTCGCGCGACCCCGTCGAAGCCCCCGCGATTCGGCTGGCAGGTCGTCGCCAGCAAGGAGTTCAGCGACGGGATCCTGAGCGTGCGCCTGTTCATCCTGATCGCTCTGCTCGGCCTGGCGGCGATCGGCGCGGTCTACTCCACCGCGTCCTACGTGGGCAACAATGCCCAGCTTGCCACGGGCGCGTCGGGCCTCTTCGTGTTGCTGTTCAGCCACCAGGCGGCCGGCTCGCAGGTGCCCTCGTTCGCGGCGCTCGTCGGCCTGCTCGGTCCGCTCCTGGGGATCGCCTTCGGGTTCGACGCGATCAACGGCGAGCGTTCCGAGCGGACCCTGCCCAGGCTGGTTGCCCAGCCGATCCATCGCGATGCCGTGATCATCGGCAAGTTCGCCGCGGGGCTGGCCGTGATCGGGCTGGTGCTGCTGGCGATCACTCTGATCGTGTCCGGCGTTGCCTTCCTCGTCCTCGGCGTGAGCCCCAGCCCGGACGATCTCGCCCGGCTCGCCGCCTGGTTCGTGGTGGCCCTGGCCTACCTGGGGTTCTGGCTCGCCTTCGCGATGCTCTGCTCGGTCGTCGTCCGCCGGGCTGCTACCTCGGCCCTCGCCGCGATCGCCCTGTGGATCGTCCTGACGATCTTCGCCGCATTGCTCGTGGGCATCGTCGCAAGCTACCTGGCGCCGGTCCCGGCCAACGCCACGGTCGATCAGCAGATTGCCAATACCGAGCTCCAGCTCGACCTCGCCCGGGTCTCACCGGGCACGCTCTACTCGGAGGCCGCGGCCTATCTCCTCGATCCCACGGTCCAGACCGTGGGGATCGTGCCGGTCGCCCAGCAATCGGACAACCGGGCGATCCCATCGATCTTGCCGATCGACCAGAGCCTGCTTCTCGCCTGGCCGCAGGTCGTCGCGCTCGTCGCCCTGACGGTCGTCTGCTTCGGCCTGGGCTATATCGCGTTCATGCGCCAGGAGGTCAGAGCCTAGCTGCGCCCTGAACGGGCTCAGCTTCGGCGAGCAGCGTCAGGGTCTCGTAAGCCACCGCCTGATCGTCCGGGCCGATGATCGGCCCCACGCCTGCCGGCGCACGTCGCGCCAACGTGGCCCGCGGCCCGATGAAATGCAAAGGGCCCGCCAGGACGTCGTGCCCGATCGAGATCGTCGGTGCAGCCAACAGATTCCAGTCCGCGGGCGTGACCGTCAGGGGAATGGCTCCAAGAACTGGGCAGATCTTGCCGAATATTGATCCCCGCGCTAGTAAGCGAGAACCGACGCCCGTTTGAGGCTGCGGTACAGTCCGTCCTCTCCGGCTCGTGCGCAGGATGGCGACGTAGGCGACGGATTGCGGGTCCGAATCAGGGGATCCTTCGTATACCAGCGCCCCGGCCAATATCCGGCAAGAATCGCGCCCGACTCCTCGCGCCGCGAAGGACGCCGCGGAACTGGGGCCGCGTGCGGACCGCCGCGAGCTGGCCGGCGGAAGCAGCGAGCGGGCCGATGCTTCGTTCGGGCAGGCCTGCGGAACCGCCGCCAGGCGCCTAGCCGCGACGGTCGAGGGGCAGGCGGGCGCCGTTGATCGCCCCGGCTTCGTGCGAGCAGAGGTAGAGCAGGGCGGCGGCAATCTCCTCGGGCTCGGTCCACGTCGCGTTCTTGGGCGTGGCGGCGGATTCGCGCTGATGCTCCTCGTCGATCGTGCCGACCGTGACCAGGTTGACCGTGACGCCCGTGCCCGCTGCCTCCCGGGCGAGGGTCCGCAGGAGTGCGTCCTCGGCCGCCTTGGCGACTGCGTAGCTGGCGACCTTCGGCGGCGGTTCAAGGCCCGAGCGTGAGCCGATCGCCAGAATCCGGCCCCAGCCGCCCTCGACCATGTGCGGCAAGACGGCCTGGACGATGTTCAGGGTGGTCCAGAGGTGCTGGTCGAGCATGCCCCGGAGCTCGGCCGGATCCAGGTCCGCGACGGCCGTCCCACCGACCCAGCCGCCAACGAGGTGGAGCAGGACGTCGACCCGCCCGAAGTGCCCAGAGATCGCCGCGACGGCCGCCCGAGCATCGCCGGCGTTGCGGAGGTCGGCGACAGCGGGCAGCCAGCGATCATCCCCGAGGCCGACGTGGCTGGCAACGTGATTCAGGCGCCCGAGATCGGTGCCGACCAGGCCGAGCCGGGCGCCGGCAGCGGCAAAGTGCTCCACGACCACCTGGCCAAGGACGCCGGTTGCGCCCGTGACCAGGACAACGCGATCGTCGAGGGCCATGACCCTACCCGGGCTCGTTCGAGTCGACTGCCCGCGGCAGGCCATCGAAGCGGTAGGCGAACGCGTACGTATGGCTGCCGTCGTCGTGGCGGTTGATCTCGAAGTCGCCGCGCAGGCCGGCCAGCTCGCCCGAGCCGGTCCGCGGCACGACCTCGATCCTGAGCGCCTGGGCCTCACCGTCGGACGTGGCCGCATGTTGCAGGACAAAACTGCCGGCTCGGCCGGCCAGCGTCCCGCTGACCCGCTCGATCGCAACGTAGCCCGCCGGCTCGCCCTCCACGGAAACGCCCAGCATGTCGACCGCGCTGTGGCCCTCGAGATCGCCGTGAAAGCTCTTCGACAGCTGGACCCAGCCGATCCTGGTGGACGGACCGGTCACGACGTCGTCGTCCGGGTCTGCCGCCGGCTCGTCCTTCCAGGAATCGACCGAGAAGCTGCCGGTCGCGATCAGCTGAGCTGCGTCGTTCATGCCCAGACGGTAGCCGATCTGACGTCGACCAGCGCGATTCCGGTGCCGGTCAGGGGGCGGCCGATCCGGCAGCTCCGTGGGGTGCCAACCTGGCCAGGTAGGCCTGCCGCCATTGCTCGGTGGTCTCGACCTGGTTGAACGTGTACAGGTGGAGGCCCTGGACGCCGGCACCCGGATCGAGCAAGGTCGGCGCAAGGGCCGCCAGCAGCCCATCGGGCCGGTAGCCGCCGGGTCGCAGGAACCGTCCAACAAGGGCCGTGTTCTTGGACAGGAACCGGCGCGAGTCGCGAACTCCGATCCGGGCGCTGATCTCGATCAGCTTGTGCAGGTCGGCCACGCCGGGGATCCCGAGCGTCACCGGCAATCCAATTCCATCTGCCCGCCGAGCCGCCAGCCAGGTCCGGATCGCGCCCGCATCGAAGCACAGCTGAGTGGTCATCGACGTGACGAGCGGCTGCTTCTGGGCGAGCGCGGCGAGCAGTCGATCGTCGGGGATCGTGGGGTGGCCCTGGGGATAGCAGGGGACCCCGATCTCGGTGAAACGGTGGCCAAGGTCGGCCATCGCCCGGAGCAGGCTGAGTCCGTCCTGGAAGTCACCGGGCTGGTCGCCGTCGCCGCCAACCACGAAGATCCGGTCGATTCCTGCCGCGTCGAGGCAGGCCAGCAGTGAGCGCAGATGGGCCCGGTCGCGGATCATCCGGGCCGCAAGGTGGGGGATCGCCCGGAAGCCACGGCCGGCCAGCCGCGCGCTCAACTCAACGGTCGCTTCGATCCTCCTGGTCGGCGAAGCCGTGACCGTGACCGTTGCCCCGGCTGGCAGAAAGAGCGCCTGGGCCTCGACGCTCTTGAGCGGAATCAGCTCGAACCTCGGCGCCGAGACGGCCTTGGCCAGGGCGTCCCGGGCCGGTGCGTCGAGGCCCGTCGATCGGCGGAACATCGGCAGTCGCTCGGCCTAGACGAACGCGTCCGGCATCGACGCCTTCTTGCGGGCGATGAAGTCGAGCAGCGCCTCGTCGATCGCCGGGTCGATCGGAGGGGCCTCGTAATCAGCCAGCATCCGCTTCCAGACCCCATTCGCCCGTTGGGCGGCATCGAGCGAGCCGTCCTCCAGCCACTTCTCGAAGCTGTTGTTGTCGGCGATCTCGGACCGGTAGAAGGCGGTCTCGAAGTTGGCCAGGGTGTGGGCGCTGCCCAGGAAGTGAGTCCCCGGCTCGTTGGCCAGGATCGCGTCAACAGCCTGGCCATTCTCGGACAGGTCGATCCCCTGGGCGAACACCTGCATCATCCCGCACTGGTCGGCGTCGAGGACAAACTTCTCGTAGCCGATCGTCAGGCCGCCCTCCAGCCAGCCAGCCGCGTGGAGCACGAAGTTCACCCCGGCCAGCACGGTCGGCTGGAGGGTCGCGGCCGACTCGTAGGCGGCCTGGGCATCGGCGACCTTCGAGGCGCACAGGCTGCCCCCGGACCGGAACGGGACCCCCAGGCGGCGGGCCAGGCTGGCCATCGCGTAGAGCACGAGGGCCGGTTCGGGCGTCCCGAACGTAGGCGCGCCCGACTGCATCGACATCGAGCTGGCAAACGAGCCGAGGACGACCGGGGCGCCCGGCCGGACGAGCTGGCAGAAGGTCATCCCGCCGAGGGACTCGGCCAGCGTCTGGGCGCATACCCCGGCGGCCGTCACGGGGGCCATCGCACCGGCCAGGATGAACGGCGTCATCAGCGTCGCCTGGTTGTTCTCGGCATAGGCTCGAGCGGCGCCCAGCATCGTCGCGTCCCAGACCAGCGGCGAGTTCGCGTTGATCAGGCTGAGCACCACCGCATGGTCCTGGACGAAGTCGTCGCCGAAGACGATCCTGGCCAGCTCCACCGTGTCGCGCGCCCGCTCGGGCGCCGTGACCGAACCCATGAACGGCTTATCCGAATAACGGATGTGGCTGTAGACCATGTCCAGGTGGCGCTTGTTGACCGGGACGTCGACCGGCTCGCAGATCGTGCCGCCGGAGTGGTGCATGTGCGGGCTGGCGTAGGCCAGCTTCACGAAGTTGCGGAAGTCCTCGATCGTGCCGTAGCGCCGGCCAGCGTCCAGGTCGCGCACGAACGGCGATCCGTAGTTCGGGGCAAAGACCGTGTTCATCCCCCCGATCACGACGTTATTGGCGGGGTTCCGAGCGTACTGGATGAACTCGCGCGGTGCACTGGCCTGGACGATCCGGCGACACATCCCCCGGGGAAAGCGGACCCGCTCACCCTGGACATCGGCACCCGCAGCGGCGAACAGGCGGAGGGCATCGGCGTCACCTCGGAACTCGAGGCCGACCTCCTGGAGGATCGTGTCGGCGTTGTACTCGATCAGGGCCAGGCCCTCGTCGTTGAGGACCTCGAAGGGCGCCAGCTTGCGGGTGAGGAACGGTTGGCGCTCGATATGGCTGTGGGCGCGGAGTGCCTGGCGTCCGGCGCGTCCGCCGCTCCGCTGGCGTGGGCTGTCGTCCATCAACGGTCCTCCTGGCCGGCCGCGACGGGCGCGCGGCGGCGGCGTTGGGCGGCCCGTGGATCGGCGCCGGGGGCGGCGTCGGGACGGGCGGGCAGGTCGATGACCCGGGCGAGATTGGGCATCTCGGCGGTTCGGTGGGGGAAGGCCATGGCGTCCACGAAATGCTCCTGGAAGCGTGGCTCGATCGCCGTCTCGATCTTCTCGACGGTGCGCACCACGCGCTCGATCTCGGTCCTGGCCGCCCCCGACAGGAGGGCGATCAGGGCGCCGGTGCCCGCTGCGTTGCCGGCCGAGCGAGCGTGACCGAGGTCGCAATCCGGGATGAGGCCCAGGACCATCGCATGGGTCAGGTCGATCTGGCTGCCGAACGCGCCGGCCAGGCGGATCTCATCGACGCTGGCCACCCCGGCATGATCCAGCAGCAGCTGGGCGCCCGCGTACAGGGCAGCCTTGGCCAGCTGGATCGCCCGGACGTCATTCTGGGTAATCACGATCCGCGGCTGGCCGTCGCGCAGAACGTAGGCGAACGTCCGTCCGTCGGGCACGATCCGGCCGGTCCGCCTGGCCAGCCCGCCGTCGATCACCCCGTCGGCCGTGATCACCCCAGCCAGGAACAGCTCGGCGATCACCTCAACGATGCCCGACCCACAGATTCCGGTGACGCCCAGCTCGAGCGCCGCAGCCTCGAAGCCGGGCTCATCCGACCACAGGTCACTGCCGATGACCTTGAAGCGGGGCTCGAGGCTGCCGCGGTCAATCCGGACCCGCTCGATCGCACCGGGTGCGGCCCGCTGGCCCGAGCTGATCTGGGCGCCCTCGAAGGCTGGTCCGGTGGGGCTCGAGGCGGCCAGCAGGCGGGTGCGGTTGCCCAGGACCAGCTCGGCGTTCGTGCCAACGTCGACGATCAGGACCAGCCGGTCCGAGAGGTACGGCGTCTCGGCCAGGATGACCCCGGCCGTATCGGCTCCGACGTGACCGGCGATGCAGGGCAGGATGTAGACCCGGGCACCGGGGTTGACCCGCAGGCCCAGCTCGGCCGCCGGGAGCCGGACGGCCCGGTCGGTGGCCAGCGCAAACGGGGCGCCGCCGAGCGGCGTTGGGTCGATCCCGAGCAGGAGGTGATGCATGATCGGGTTGCCCACGATCGTCAGCTCCAGGATGTCGGCCCGCTTGATCCCGGCTCGAAGGGCCAACCCGGCCACGAGCGCATCGAGCGCCTTGCGCACGACCCGGGTCATCTCCTCGGCTCCCTCGGGGTGCATCATCACGTACGAGACCCGGCTCATCAGGTCCTCGCCGAAGCGGATCTGGGGGTTCATCAGACCGTTCGAGGCCAGGACCGACCCGTCCGACAGGTCGGCCAGGTGGCCCGCAATCGTGGTCGAGCCAATGTCGATCGCAACGCCATAGGCGCGATCGTGGAGCCCCGGCCAGATCGCCGTCAGCTGCCGGCCATCGTGGACCGCGACGGTCACCCGGTAGCCGCCCGCGGCCAGCGCCGGCTGGAGTGCCCGGATCACCCCGAGATCCGCGGCCAGGTCGGTCAGCTGCCATTCGCGCTCGAGGGCCTCGAAGAGCCGGACGAGATCACCGGTCGGCGAGGCAAGCTCGGGCGGGACGACCTCGACGTAGTGGAGCCGAACGACCGGGTCCACCACGAACTCGCGCAGGTCGAGGCTCTTGCGCACGACCTGGCGATGGACCTGGCTCTCGGGCGGCACGTCGATCAGCACGTCGCCGCGGAGCTTCGCCGTGCAGCTCAGGCGCCGGTCCGGACCCAGGCCATGCTCACGCCGATAGGTCGCCTCGAGCTCACCGGCCGGTGACAGGTGATCGGGGGTGGACGTGATCCCGAGCTTCGGGAACGAGCCGATCCCCTGGCTGACCTGGCAGCGTCCACAGATGCCCCGCCCGCCGCAGACCGAGTCGATGTCGACGCCGAGTGAGCGCGCCGCGTCGAGCACGTTCGTGCCCGACCTGAAGCGGCCCCGCCGGCCGGACGGAGTGAACACGACGAGTGCCTCTGAGCCAGTCGGCG
The DNA here is from genome assembly GCA_017881915.1 of Chloroflexota bacterium. Classification (GTDB taxonomy): domain Bacteria; phylum Chloroflexota; class Limnocylindria; order Limnocylindrales; family CSP1-4; genus Palsa-1033. The sequence goes on from JADGQK010000011.1 coordinate 14,327, forward strand.
TGGGCGCATCGGCGGCGGCCAAGGTCAGCGGGCCGTGTCCAGGTCAGCCGGCGGCCGGGGCCGCGACAGGATCGCGCCGGCGGTTCACCCGACGCCCCTGCTCACCCTCGGCCGGGGCGACCCGGTAGGTTCGGATCCAGCGGCCGCATTCGGGATCGTTGCCGAGCAGGACATCAGCCGCCATGACCGACTGGCGGACCTCGGCCAGGAGCGGGTTGGTGATCGCGGAGGTCAGGCCGCTGGCCATCGCCATGGCCAGGAAGGAGCCGTTGATGCCCTCGCGATTGGGCAGGCCAAAACTGACGTTCGAGGCGACGCAGATGCTGTTCACGCCCAGCTCGTCGCGCAGCCGGTTGAGGATCCGGAAGACCTGCCGGCCGGCGCTGGCCATCGCCCCGATCGGCATGAGCAGGGGATCGACCAGGATGTCCTCGCGCGGAATGCCGTGGTCGGAGGCCCGCTCGACGATATGTCGGGCGACCGCGAAGCGGACATCGGGATCCTCGGAGATGCCTGTCTCGTCATTGGAGATCGCGACCACCGCGGCGCCGTACTTCTTGACCAGGGGCAGGACCCGTTCGAGGCGCTCATCCTCGCCGGTGACCGAATTGACCAGGGCCTTGCCCTGGTAGACGGCCAGCCCGGCCTCGAGCGCCTCGACGATCGACGAATCAATCGAGAGGGGCAAGTCGGTCAGGGACTGGACCAGCTGGATCGTCCGGGCCAGGATCGCCGGCTCGTCGGCCAGCGGGATCCCCGCATTGACGTCGAGCATGTGAGCACCGGCCTCGACCTGGGCCATGACGTCGCGCTCGACCCGGCTGAAGTCGCCGCTCTTCATCTCCTCGGCGAGGAGCTTCCGGCCGGTTGGGTTGATCCGCTCGCCGATGATCACGAACGGCGCATCGGAGCCGATGACGACGGTCCGGGTTGCCGAGCCAACGACGGTCCGGGTCATGAGCCGGGCTCGTCGGGCAGGACGCCGCCGCCGGCCACCAGGCGGGTCAGGATCTCGCGGGTGTACTCGTGCTCGAGCCGGGTCGATTCCGCGGCGACCTCGGCCTCGAGATCGTCAGCGCACGGCCGCTGGGTCTTGCGCCACTCGGCGATGTAGGGGTCCATCTCCCGCCGGCCGGCCTTGACGGCGGCCTTGTCGATGGCCACCTGGAAGCGCGGATGGAGGACCACCTTGGACGATCGTCGAGCATCCTTGGCGATCACCTGGGCCGGGATGTCGCGCCACCAGATGATGGTCAGGGCGGCCATCAGGCGGCCACCGACCCGGGCGCCGTCGCAGCGGCCAGGGCGATGATCGAGCCGGCCAGCTCGCCCAGTCCGGTGACCCGCAGCTCGAACGCCAGGCCCAGCCGTCGGGCGGCCCGCTGGGCCGTCTCGAGCAGGGCTGGATCGCTCGACTGGGCCAGGTAGATCAGCCGGCGATAGTTGCCAAAGTAGACCGGCAGGAGCTCCGGGTGGCGGTCGATGCCGAGCCCCCGGATGACCAGTCGATCGAAGTTGCGGGCCAGGAAGTCGGTCAGGAAGAACGTGGCCGGATCGTCGTCGGTGATCTGGGCGAAGGCGGCCCGCCCGGCGTAGAACTCGTAGCAGTGAGCGCCGGCCAGGCGCTCGACGCCCTCTTCCTCGAGGACCCGGTCGAGCATTCCGCCGGTCCCGCAGTCGGCGTAGCCAACGAAGATCGTGGCGTAGCGCGGCCGGGCAGCCCGGATCTTGCGCCTCACGGCTGCCGGGATCCCGCCCGGGCGGTTGTGCAGGGTCGCCGGCAGGCAGGTCAGGTCAACGTGCTCGAAGCCGGGGCGGCGGGTCAGCTCAACCAGCTCACGGGCCAGTGCCCCGCAACCGATGACCAGCACGCGGGGCGCCTCCCCGGCCGGGGAGCCGAGCGCCTCAGGCGACGCTGGCACGACGCTTGTCGATCAGGGAGCGGGCCATCTCGGCGGCGACGCCGGCGTCGCGGCAATACGCATCGGCCCCGACCGCGGCCCCGAACTCCTCGTTGAGCGGCGCGCCACCAACCAGGACGATGTAGTCGTCGCGGATCCCCCGGGCTTTCATCGCCTCGATCACGACCTTCATGTACGGCATCGTCGTCGTCAGCAGGGCCGACATCCCCAGGATGTCCGGGTGATGGAGGTCCAGGGCGGCCAGGAACTTGTCGGCGTCTGTATTGATCCCGAGATCGAAGACCTCGAAGCCGGCGCCTTCGAGCATCATCCCGACGAGGTTCTTGCCGATGTCGTGGATGTCGCCCTTGACCGTGCCGATCACGACCTTGCCGATCGGTTGAGCGCCCGTCTCGGCGAGGAGCGGTCGGAGGATCGCCATGCCGGACTTCATCGCGTTGGCCGCAAGGAGAACCTCGGGCACGAACAGGATCCCATCGCGGAAGTCGATTCCGACGATCTTCATTCCGGCAACGAGGGCATCGTCGAGGACCTGCGAGGCGGACCAGCCCCGACCCAGCAGCAGATTGGTGCCCTCCACGATCTCGGCCGCCATGCCGTCGTACAGGTCGTTGTGCATCTGCTCGGTCAGCTCGGCGTCGGACAGGGCGGCGAGATCGACCTCGGGGTAGGTGTCCTGGGTCATTCCCGACCGGGCCTCCTGGGCACGATATGCCGTAACCGGTTCCACAATGCGGAACAATGCCGTATCATGGAACGCAGGTCAGCAGCGTAGCGGATCGGACGGCCTGATGTCCATAGCCCGAACCCCCGGCCGGCGTGAGAGCCGGGTCCAGTCGATCGAGCGTGCGTTCGCCGTCCTCTCGGCGCTCGCTGATGGACCGCTTGGGGTGACCGAGGTCGCCGACCGGGTCGAACTGCCGAAGAGCACGGCCGCCCGGCTGCTCGGCTCACTCCAGCGCGAGGGAGCCGTGGAGCAGGAGCCTGGTGGGACCCGCTACCGGGTCGGCTCGCGGATCGTGACCCTGGCCGCAACCGTCCTGCCCACCCGGAGCATGGTCGTCCTCGCCCGGCCCGAGCTCGAGGCGCTGGCTCTGGCGATGGGTGAAGCGGCCGGCTTGTCCATCCCGGAGGGCAGCCGGGTCCACTACGTCGATCAGGTCGATACCCCCAATCCGGTTTCGGTCCGGGACTGGACGGGAACCCGCGTGGCGATGCATGCCGTGCCATCCGGGCTGGTCCTGCTGGCCCACCTATCGCCGGCCGGCCTCGAGCGTTTCCTGGCCCGTCCGATGGAGGCCTTCACCCCGGCCACCGTCACCGACCCGGGCATCCTGCGCGAGCGCCTGCGCCAGGTCCAGCACGACGGCTACGCCTGGGTCTTCGGCGAGTTCTCGGTGGGGATCAACTCGGTTGCAGCGGGCGTCGCCAACGAGGATGGCGAGGTCGTCGCCGCGGTTCATCTCCACGGCCCGGCCTACCGCTTCCCCGCGGCCGGGGCGGACGAGCGGATCGGCTCCGAGGTCGTGGCTGCAGCAGCCCGCATCTCGGCCCGGATCCGCCGGGGTGGGAGCCCGAGACCCTTATCCGGCTTGAGCCCGACCGTCCGTCGGAACAGGGTCGACGAGGTCGAGCCGAGTCGGCTATAAGGGATCGGCGGGGCCACGGGGACGCTGCCAGGGCACGCCGCCGAGGGTCCAATCAAGAGCACGAAGCCGAGGGACGAGGAAAGCAGCGTGGCCAGCCTGTTCATCGACGGCAAGTGGGCCAGCGGCACCAGCGGTGTCACGAGCCAGGTGATCAACCCCTTCGACCAGGGGCTGATCACCGAGGTCGATGTCGCCGACGACGTGGACGTGGCGCAGGCGATCCTCGCCGCCCGGCGGACCTTCGACGCGGGCGAGTGGCCGGGCACCAGCGCAACCGAGCGCGGTGCCCTGCTCAACAGGGTCGCCGAACTCCTTCAGCGCGACCGGGAGGAGATCGCCCGGACCGAGACGCTCAACACCGGCAAGGCGATCCGTGAAGGCCGCTCCGACGTGGACGACGTCAGCGCCGTCTTCCGCTACTACGCCGGGCTGGCCGACAAGGACGCCGGACGAGTCGTGGCGACCGGCTCGGCGACGGCGATCAGCCGGATCGTCTACGAGCCGGTCGGCGTTTGCGCCCTGATCTCGCCCTGGAACTACCCCCTGCTGCAGGCTTCCTGGAAGGTGGCGCCGGCCCTGGCCGCGGGCAACACGTTCGTCCTCAAACCGGCCCAGGTGACGCCCCTGACGGCGATCCACCTCGTACGGATCCTGGCCGAGGCCGGCCTCCCGCAGGGAGTCGGCAACCTGCTCCTCGGGCCGGGTGACCGGATCGGCGCGACATTGGCGGAGAGTGGCGAGGTTGACCTCGTGTCGTTCACCGGGGGCGGGGTCGCCGGGCGCTCGATCATGCGGGCGGCCGCCGGCAACGTGAAGAAGGTTGCCCTCGAGCTCGGCGGCAAGAGCCCCAACATCGTCTTTGCCGACGCCGATTTCGAAACGGCGGTGGACTACGCCCTGACGGCCGCCTTCCTGCACTCCGGCCAGGTCTGCTCGGCCGGTTGCCGGGCGATCGTCGAGGATTCGATCTACGACGCCTTCGTCGCCGAGGTAGCCCGACGAACGGAGCTGATCCGGCTCGGCAGCGGCCTCGACGAGAGGACCGAAACCGGGCCGCTGATCTCGGCGGCGCACCTGGCCAAGGTCGAGGGCTACGTCCGGATCGGCCAGCAGGAAGGCGCCCGGCTGGTCGCCGGCGGGTCCCGTCCCAGCGACCCGGAGCTGGCCAACGGGTTCTTCTTCCGGCCGACGGTCTTTGCCGATTGCCGGCGGGAGATGCGGATCGTCCAGGAGGAGATCTTCGGCCCGGTCCTGACCGTCGAACCGTTCACGACCGAGGACCAAGCGGTCGCGCTCGGCAACGACACGATCTACGGCCTGGCCGGCGCAGTCTGGACGGGCGATCCGGGCCGCGGCCAGCGGGTCGCCGCGCGACTCCGCCATGGAACGATCTGGATCAACGACTATCATCCCTATCTTCCCCAGGCGGAGTGGGGTGGCTTCAAGCAGTCGGGCATCGGTCGTGAGCTCGGCCCAACCGGTCTCGACGAGTATCGGGAGGCGAAGCACATCTACCAGAACATCGCGCCCCAACCCTCGCGCTGGTTCGGGAGCTGACATGACCGGGTCCAGCGTGACGCCCGGGATGCCCGCTCGGGGTGCGGTCGAGCCCACGATTTCGGTCCGCGGCCTGTGGAAGATCTTCGGCCCGGCCGAGCACAGGATCGTGGGCACGCCGGATGCCCTCCTGCCGACCGCCGAGCTGCAGCTTAAGACGGGCACGACCGTCGCGGTCCGCGATGTCACCTTCGACGTCGCCCACGGCGAGGTCTTCGTCGTGATGGGCCTGTCGGGCAGCGGCAAGTCGACCCTCGTCCGCTGCCTCACCCGGCTGATCGAGCCCACGGCCGGCGAGGTCTTCCTCGACGGCGAGGACATCGGCAAGGCCGATGCCCAGCGCCTGCGTGAGCTGCGCCGCCGGCGCTTCGCGATGGTCTTCCAGCACTTCGGCCTGCTGCCCCACCGCAAGGTGATCGATAACGTGGCCTATGGCCTCGAGATCCGGGGGGTCGGCCGGGCGGAGCGCCACGCCCGGGCGGGCGAGATGCTCGAGCTGGTTGGCCTGGGCGGCTACGACCGGCGCTACCCCGACCAGCTCTCGGGTGGCCAGCAGCAGCGGGTCGGCCTGGCCCGGGCGCTGGCGGTCGACCCCGAGGTGATGCTCTTCGACGAGCCGTTCAGCGCGCTCGACCCGCTCATCCGGCGGGACATGCAGAACGAGGTCATCCGGCTCCACCGCGAAGTTGGCAAGACGATGATCTTCATCACCCACGACCTGGCCGAGGCGCTCAAGCTGGGCGATCACATCGTGATCATGCGCAACGGCTCGATCGTCCAGGCCGGCCGGCCGGAGGACCTGGTCGGCGCGCCGGCCGACGACTACGTCGCCGACTTCGTGCGCGACGTGCCCAAGTCGCACGTCCTCACCCTGCGCTGGGCGATGCGCCCCATCGGTCCGGATGACCCGACCGACGGACCCGAGTTCCCGCCCGGCACGGTCATCCGCTCGGCGATTCACGCGGCCGCCTCCACGACCAAACCGATCAGGGTCATCGAGGATGGCCGGCTGCTCGGCGTCGTGGACCAGGCCCACATCCTGGCGGTCATCGCGGGAGCCGAGGCACCGGTGTGACGGCTGCTTCGATGTCACTTGGCCGGCGGGCCGAGGTGCGACTGTCGCGGGGCCGGCAGCTGGCCCTGCTCATCGGCCTGTGGGCGGTCCTGTACCTCATCTTCAACGGCAAGCTCACCCTGGCCCACAGCGACGACGCCCCGCTGTTCCAGTCGTTGAACGGCGTCCGCGACTGGATCGACGCAAACCGGACCAGCCTGCCCCTCTTCGTGTACGTGCTCGACCCGATCCGGGACGGGATCGGCTGGCTGATCGACGCCCTGACCTGGGTCTTCAGCAACTTCAGCTGGTTGGGCGTCACCGCGATCTTCGGGGCGATGGGCCTTGTCTTCGTGGGCTGGCGGACGGCCATCCTGGTGGTCGGCGCCTTCGTGGCCTTCGGACTGCTGAGCCTGTGGGACCAGGCCATCCAGACGCTGGTGCTGATCCTGGTCGCCGTGGTCATGTCGCTGGCAATCGGGATCCCGCTGGGTATCGTCGCCGGCCGGAGCGATCGCTTCCTCAAGGTGATCACGCCGATCCTGGACGTGATGCAGATCATGCCGACCTTCGCCTACCTCTCGCCACTGACCCTGGTCTTCCTGATCGGGCCGCCAGCGGCGACGATCGCCACGCTCATCTACGCCCTGCCGCCGGCCATCCGGATCACCGCCCTCGGGATCCGGGGCGTCTCGTCGGAGGCGGTCGAGGCGGCCGAATCGCTGGGCTCCACCGGATTCCAGGTCCTGCGCAAGGTGCAGCTGCCGATGGCCCGCAGCACGATCGGCCTGGCCGTGAACCAGACGATCATGATGGCCCTGTCGATGGTCGTGATCACCGCCCTGATCAATGCCCCGGGCCTCGGGGAGTCGATCATCCAGGCCCTGATCAAGCTCAACCTGGGCCAGACCTTTGATGCCGGCGTGGCGATCGTGCTCCTGGCGATGGTCCTCGACCGACTGACGGCCAGCGCCAGCAAGGTCAGCGACCGGCGCCACCGCGGGCTCGATGCCGTGTCGCAGGTGCGCCGCCGGACGCTCGTGATCGGGACCTGGCTGGCAGCCGCGATCGTCGTCGTCGGGGCGGCGCTGCTGGCGATCCCCCAGAGCTTCCCGGCCGACATCACGGTGGACCTGGCCAGCCCGATCAACTCGATCGGTGACTGGATCGAGACGAACCTGTACGTGGTCACCGGCGGGATCAAGGACCTCTTCTCGGAGTGGATCCTCAACCCCCTCCAGACGGTCCTGACCAGCTCGCCCTGGCCGCTCGTGATCATCATGGCGGCCGGCATCGCCTGGATCATCAGCGGTCGGCGGGCCGCGATCGCCGCGGCGATCGCCCTGCTCCTCGTGGTCGGGCTGCAGCTCTGGGAGCACTCGATGGAGACGCTGGCCCTGGTGATCATCGCCGTGGCGGTGACGATGCTGATCGGGATTGGCCTCGGCGTGGCAGCCGCCCGGAGCAACCTCTTCTCGGCGATCATCCGGCCGATCAACGACGCGGCCCAGACGATGCCGGCCTTCGTCTATCTCCTGCCAGCCGTCGCCCTGTTCGGGGCGACCCGCTTCACGGGGATCCTGGCAGCGGTGATCTACGCCGTGCCGGCCGTTGTGCGACTGGTCGAGGACGGCGTGCGCGGGGTCTCGCCCACGGTCATCGAGGCTGCCACCGCTGCCGGCTCGAGCCGCCTCCAGATGATCTTCAAGGTCCAGCTGCCGATGGCCCGGCGCTCACTCCTGCTGGCCACCAACCAGGGCGTCGTCCTGGTCCTGGCGATGGTCGTCGTGGCGGGACTGGTTGGCGCCGGCGCACTGGGTTACGACGTCGTTGCCGGGTTCGCCCAGTTCAACGACTTCGGCAAGGGCATGGCTGCGGCGATCTCGATCGTCCTGCTCGGGGTCCTGCTCGACCGGATCACCCAGGGTGCCGGCGCCCGGACCACCACGGCGAGCGCAGCCCGCACGGCGCGGGCCTTCTTCTCGGCCCGGGCGGTCGGCGTGTCGTGAGCGCGCGACGAGGTGGCCGTGACTGAACTCGTCGGCTGATCGTCAATTCGCCCCTGGAACGAGATCCGGCGGGCGCAACATGTCCGGCCGCTACCGAGGGGTGGCCGCCATCTGGAAAGGAGCAACCGTGAGCCTGAGGGGCACCATCACCGGCCGGCTGGCCGTTGGACTGGCCGTGTCGGCCCTGATCTTCTCCGCCTGCACGTCGGCGGCGGCGAGCGCCTCGCCGGCGGCCAGCATCGCCGTCGTGGCTAGCCCGTCGCCGGTCGCCGGGACGAGCGTGGCACCCAGCGTGGCCGCCAAGAGCCTCGCGCCGTGCGGCACGGTCAACATCGCCGAGAATCCGTGGGTCGGCTACCAGGCCGATGCCGCGGTCGTGAGCTACCTCCTCGAGAAGAAGCTCGGCTGCACCGTCGTCAAGAAGCCGATCGACGAGGTCGTGTCATGGCAGGGCTTCCCGACCGGCCAGGTTGACGCGATCCTCGAGGTCTGGGGCCACAAGGACCTGTACGCCAAGTACGTCACGACCGACAAGACCGCTGTCGACGCCGGCCCGAACGGCGCGAAGGGCGTGATCGGCTGGTTCGTCCCCAAGACGTTCGCCGACGCCAACCCGTCAATCCTGACCGCCAGCACGAACCCGTCGGTCCTGAACACCTTCGCCGACCAGTTCAAGACCTCCGAGTCGGGCAGCCAGGGTCAGATCCTCGACGGCGACCCGTCCTTCGTGACCGAGGATGCCGGGATCATTGCCGGCCTGGGATTGAACTACAAGGTCGTCTACTCGGGCAGCGAGGCGGCCTCGGACAAGGCGATCAAGGCGGCCATCGACCAGGGCAAGCCGATCCTCGCCTACTACTACACGCCGAACTGGTTCAGCACCCAGGTGGACCTGGTCCACGTGCCGCTCCCAGCGGCCACTCCCGGCTGTGACACGGACGTCCACAAGATCACCTGTGACTATCCGCCCTACGACGCCCTGTACAAGGTCGTGTCGTCGAAGCTGGCCAGCAGTGGCAGCCCGGCGTTTACCCTGATCAAGAACTTCAACTGGACCAACGACGACCAGAACACGGTCGCCGCCTACATCGCGAACAACAACATGAGCGATGACCAGGCCGCCCAGAAGTGGGTTGACGCCAACCCGACCAAGTGGGCGGCGTGGCTGCCGTAACTGCCTTGAGCGTCCGCATCTGAGTCCGCCGCCCGGTCCTGACGACCGGGCGGCGTGATGTCCGCTGCCTGCTATCGTGGCGGCATGGACACGGCCGTGCGATCCGAGCTCGTCCCGGACGGAATCATCGGAGACGCGCTGGCGCCGGCGCAGCCGATCGCCGTCCGCTGGCTGGGCCGGATCGACTATCGCACGGCCTGGGCGCTCCAGCGCGAGCTCGTCGAGGCCCGCGTCGCGGACGCGATCCCGGACCAGCTCCTAGTGCTCGAGCACGCACCGGTCCTGACCCTCGGCCGCCACGCCGACGAACGTTTCGTGCGAGCCCCGGCCGCCGAACTGGAGCGGCGCGGGATCGAAGTGATCCGGGTAGAGCGCGGCGGCGAGGTCACCTACCACGGCCCCGGCCAGCTCGTTGCCTATCCGATCGTCGCCCTCGCCCGGCGGGGCCTGCTGATCCGCCCTCTCGTGCGAGCCCTCGAAGCGTCACTGGCCGAGACCTGTCGGGATCTTGGGGTCACGGCCGGTGCGCGCGTCGGGCACCCCGGCTGCTGGGTCCTGCCGGAGGGCCCGGACCCGCGCAAGATCGGGGCGCTCGGCCTGCGCGTGGAGCACGGGGTGTGCTTTCACGGGGTCGCCCTGAACGTCAACCCGGCCCTGGCCGACTTTGAGCTGCTCGACGCGTGCGGAATGCCTGGGGTCATCTCGACCTCGATCGCGGCGGAGCTCGGTCGCCCGAACGAACCGCCGTCGACCACCGCGGTGGCGACCGCCGGCATGATCTTTGCCCGAGCCTTCGCCAGGCGCCTTGGCGCGGAGCTGGTCGGCCCGCGGCCGGCCTGACCGCTCGATGGCCGCCGGCCTGTTCGAATTGCGTCGTGACGCGATCACCGGGTGGTGGGTCGCGACCGTCGTCGACCGCGCCTTCCACCGCGACCGGTTCGCTCGGGCCGCCGCCCCGGTCGACCAGGAGGACGGTTGCCAGAACTGCCGCGAACCGGCCGGCGAGGGGGTCCGGCTGCGCGTTCTCAAGGACTACGCGTTCCATGTCGTTGGCACCGAGGCCGAGGCACGCCAGCTCGACCAGAGCCTCGCCCAGGTGGCGATCGAGCAGGCCCGTGCCTCCGGCAGCTGGAGAACCGTGGTTGCTCCGCCGGGCGAGCATCGCCCGCTGCAGGCGGTCGGCGACGAGCTGATCGGGGCGATGCTGCGCGTTTGCCGCGACGCCATCGCCGAGGCGAGCCGGGCCGGCCAGACGGCCTACCTCCAGGTCGTCCAGAACTGGGGGGCTCAGGCCGGGGCGCGGACGGACCACCTCTGCCTCGACCTGTACGACCTGCCCCAGGTGCCGCACCGCGTCGCCGAGGAGATCGGCGGTGCGGCCCGCTTCGTCATCCGCGAGGGCGAATGCCCCTTCTGCCGGCTCGCCCGGGATGAGGCCGGCCACGGCCAGCGGCTGTTGTGGGAGGACGCGTCGAGCGTCGCCTTCGCCCCGTACGCGTCGCGCTCACCGTTCGAGGCCTGGATCGTGCCGCGGGCGCACGCGGCGGACTTCGGCCGGGCGAGCGACGCAGACCTGCTGGCCACGGCCGAGGCGCTGCGGCGGGTCCTCGGCCTGCTCGCCACGCTCGACGGGCCGCCCCATAACCTGGTCCTCCACACGGCGCCGCTGCGCGAGCGGATCGAGGGAACCTACCACTGGCACTGGGAGATCCACCCCCGCCTGCGCGAGATTGCCGGCCTTGAGCTGGGCACCGGCTTGCCGGTCAACCCGGTCTCACCCGAAGAGGCGGTCGAGGAACTCCTGCGCTCGGCGCCCGGTCGTCGGACCGGATGAGCAGGTCGCGTCACATGCTCGCCGGCGGGGCCGTCTTTCGGCCGTGGATCAGATCGGTCAGCTTGCCCAGCTCAGCCTCCGGGCGGACCGTGTCTTGACGGGCTCGCCCGCCCGGACCACAGCCGACGCGTTCGTCGAGGAGCTCTTCCAGAAGCACCACGGCGAGATCTACGCGTACCTGGTCCGGATGCTCCGCGATCCGGAGCTCGCCGCCGACCTCACCCAGGACGCGTTCATCAAGGCCTATCGCGCTCATGACTCGCTCCAGGACCCGGCCCACGCCCGGGCCTGGCTGTACCAGATCGCCCACCGCGTCGCCCTCGACGAGATTCGCCGCCGGAAGATCGTGCGCTTCCTGCCGTGGACCGGTGAGTCGTACGGGACGGCACCATCAGCCGAGCACCTCGCCCTGGAGGGCCGCCTGTCGAGCGACCTCCAGCGCGCCCTGGCCCGGATCCCGGAGCGCCAGCGGGCCGCCCTCCTGCTGGCAGAGCTGCACGATCTCACCGGCCTGGAGCTCGCGTCCGCGCTCGGGGTGAGCCACGTGGCCGCGCGGGCCCTGCTGACCCGGGCCCGCGACAGTCTCCGTCGCGAGCTGGCCAACGAGCGTGAAGCGGAAGCCGCGGAGACGGAGGCACGGACCGGATCCGGGCCGAGCCAGCCGGCCGGGACCGGCAGCCGCGGTCCCGATCCGCGGGCCCGACAGTGACCGAGCCGATGTCTCACGAGCGCGCCCGCCAGCTTGCCGCAAGCCGCCTCGACGAGGTTCTGTCGACGGCGAACGAGGCGATCCTCGACGCGCATCTCGCGGCCTGTGCCTCATGCCGGGCAGCGGCCGCCGGATACGAGGCAGACCGGCTGGCATTGCGCGCGCTGCCCCCGATGGAACCACCGCGCGACCTGTGGGCCAGGACCAGCGCCGCCCTCGAGCGCGAACACGCCCGGCGCCCGCGGGTCGCTCGCCGGACACCTCGGCGCTGGGGCCCCGTGGCGGTCCTGGGCAGCGGTTTCGCACTCGTTCTCGTGATCGCGATTGTCGGGCCTACCCTGCTCGGCACTCGGCCAGGCACGAGCGTGATCGCCCTTGCATCCGGCAGTGGCGCCGGAGCGGCGGCCTCTTCCTTGCCCGGGATCACCCCGCTGACCGTGCCGACCGCCCAGGTGACCTGGGTGGTCACGAAGGGCCCGGGCGGCCTCTCGCTGGTGACGGCCAGCGTGAACAAGGTCTGCCCAACCGGCGACGAGCCGGACTGCGCCCCGGTTGCCGGGATATCGCGCAGCCTGGCCGACCTGCCGACCGTGCCGAGTTCGCTCGTCCTGTCACCTTCGAATGCCGGCCAGGCCGTCGCGATCGGGCCAGCCCCGAACCGGGTCGGCACGACCCTCTTCGTGATGGCGGTGCCGACCGCAGCCGCGTCGAGCTCGGCACCCAGCTCGAGCCCGCTTGCCAGCGCCAGCGCGAGCCCGGTCGTCAGCCCGGGTGCAGGGTCGAGTCAGCCGTCCGCGACCGCCACGCCCCGGACCACGCCGACTGCGACGCCAACGCCCAGCGCGGTTGGAGCCTCGCCCTCAGCGACGGTGAGCCTGCCGTCCCTGGGCACGCCGGCGCCATCGGCGGCGGCCGCGCTGGCCATCCTGAGCAACGTCACGCTGGTCGGCGATGAGGCCGCATACAGCACGGATGGCCTGTGGTTTGCCTTCTCGGCCCGACCGGCCGGCACGGCGACGGGACCGGACGTGTACGTCTGGCAAGCTGGTTGGCCGGCCGCCCAGCCGATCACCGCGGACCACGGCTCGGTCTTCTCGGGCTGGGTCGACGGCCGGATCCTGGCCAGCCGGGCCGTCCTGATCCCGGCCGCCGCCAGCCCGTCGCCCGGTCCGTCGGCGAGCCCGGGATCGAGTCCGAGCGCCACCTCCGGCAACGTCACTGGCCCGTCCTCCAGCACGCCGTCGCCGCGCGCAACAGCGCCGGGCACGGGCGAGTCCCCGAGCGCCAGTGCCGACGCAGCGGCACTCCCGGGGGCGAGTCCCGCTGGTCCGCCCGTGCTGGCCCGGCCCGCCGCATATCTGATCGATCCTGCCTCGGGCCAGGCGACCCGGATCGTCGGCCTCGACGGCTGGCGGCCGGTGGTTGACCCGTCCGGCAGGTGGGTCGCGTTCTGGTCGGGCACGCTTCTCTTCGACCCGACGAGCGGGATGTGGAAGCCACTCGAGGGACAGCTCCAGGTCGCCAGTTGGCGTGCGGTCAGCAGCGCGGTCGACGGTGCGACCGGCGCCGCCGCTGCCCACGCCCTGCCGCTCGACAACGTGACCGACTGGGATGTCCGCTGGGATCGGGCGGGGGAGCACCTCGGGGTGTGGGTCGCCGACCCGGACAACCCCGGGCTGGGCCGGCTCAGCCTGCTCACGATCGATCCACAGTCCGGTCAAACGAGTTCGACCTCGCCGGCCCTGCTCCCCGCCACGCCCTCGCTGCGCGGTTTCGCCCTCAAAGAGGGCCAGCTCGTGTGGGCCACGCCGCCCGGCCAGGACGGTAACGGCAGCCGCCTGTCCGTGCTCGCCTGGACCGGCACGAACGCCGGCAAGACCTCGATCCAGTCGCTCGACAACGGTCCCCTGATCGTCGTTCCCTGAACCGGCCACCGTCCGGCCGTCGTCGGCTATCACCCAGATGGGTTGTCCAGATCAGCGAATCGGGCTATCCTGCCGGAAGTGCGACTGAAGTTTGTCGCGTGCGCCGTGCTCAGCGCCGCGCTCGCACTGGTCGCCGCACCCGGTATCGTGGGCTCGCGAACTCCCAGCCCCGTCCGTGCCATAGAGGCCGCGGCGTTCCAGCCATTGCAAAGCGAGGTCTCGGACGTGACCACCTCGGTGGTCACGGCAGCTGATCCCGCCCTGCGCTCGGCCAATTCCCTCGACGCCTCGGCGCGTTTCGCCGAGCCGGCGGCAGGCGCCGCCGTGCAACCCCGGGTCCAGGCAGCCGCCCGAAGCCAGCCGGTCCCCGGCTCCAGTGCCACGATCAAGCCTCCGAAGTACACCCTCCATGGCCTGGCCAGCTTCTACACCAACGGCACGACGGCGATGCGCCTGCCCGCCGGGACGATCATCCGGGTGTGTGGCGCCGGCGGCTGCCTGGACCGGGTCGTCAACGACTACGGTCCCTCGGCGGCGTTCAAGCCAGTCCGGATCATCGATATGTACCGGCCCGACTTCTTCGCCGTGTGCGGCTGTGCCTCGTCGGCGGGTGTTGCCCAGGTGGTCGTCTCGATCTACTGACCGGCCCTCCATGCCGCGACCGATCAGGCGGCGCCGGTCGAGCCTGCGCTAGACTGCACTCGACCTTTAACGACCGGTTCTGCGAGGCCGGGAAGGAGAGCATGTCGGGTCGCCAGATCATGACCGCGGATGAGATCCGCCGGGCGACGATCCGGATCAGCCACGAGATCGTCGAGAAGCAGGCCGGCACCACCGGGTTGGCGTTGATCGGCATTCAGCGCCGCGGGGTGCCCCTCGCCCACAGGATCGCCGCGGCAATCTTCGAGAACGAGGCGGTCCGCCTGCCCGTCGGAGCGCTGGACATCACCTTCTATCGGGACGACCTGTCGCTCATCGCCCAGCAGCCCGTCGTGAAGGGCACGGACCTGCCGTTTGACCTGAATGGCGCCACGATCGTCCTCGTCGACGATGTCCTGTTCACCGGTCGGACGATCCGGGCCGCGATGGACGCCCTGGTCGATTTCGGGCGGCCGCAGGCCATTCGCCTGGCCGTCCTCGTCGATCGCGGCCACCGCGAGCTTCCGATCCGGGCCGATCACGTCGGCAAGAACGTGCCCACCTCGCGTGAGGAGCTGGTCCGCGTCCACCTCGAGGAGACCGATGGCGAGGATGGCGTCGTGATCGATCGGCTCGAGCGAGCGGCGACCGCCGCGGGCGCTCCGGGATGACCGCCGCGTCCCCCGACCGGGCTGCGTCGGCGCCGGTCGCGACCGCCCACCAGGTTCCCTTGGTCGACGCCGAGCCGGCTTCCCAGGGAACCACCTGGGCGCACCGCCACCTGCTCGATCTCGACCGCGTGACCTGGCCCGAGATCGAGCTTGTCATGCGCACGACCCAGGCGATGAAGGAGGTCCTTGGCCGGCCGATCGCGCGGGTGCCCGCGCTGCGCGGGAGCGGCGTGACGATCCTGTTCTACGAGGCCTCGACCCGGACCCGGGTCAGCTTCGAGGTTGCCGCCAAGAATCTATCGGCCGACGTCGTGAACATCGCGGCGGCTTCGAGCAGCGTCTCGAAGGGCGAATCGCTGATCGACACGATCCGCACGGTCGAGGCCCTGGGCGCCCGGATGATCGTGATCCGTCACCCCACCTCGGGCGCCGCGGACCTCGCGGCCGAGCATTTCTCGGGTTCGATCCTCAACGGCGGTGACGGCTGGCATGCCCATCCGAGCCAGGCCCTCCTTGACCTGTTCACCCTGCGTGAACGTGTGCCCGGGGGCGACCTCCACGGTCGCAAGATCGTGATCCTCGGCGACGTCCTTCACTCGCGGGTCGCCCGCTCGAACATCTGGAGCCTGACCGCCGCCGGGGCGGACCTGTGGCTGTGCGCTCCGGCCACGCTCATGCGCGGCTTCGAACGCTGGGCCGCGGCTTCGGCCGGGGTGCCCGGCCACGGCCGATTCCAGGTGACCAGCGACATCGGTGCCGCGTTGCGCGACGCGGACGTGATCATGGCCTTGCGCCTCCAGCGCGAGCGGATGGCGGCCGGGTTGCTGCCCTCCCTGCGGGAATACGCGGCGCGCTACGGGCTGACCCTCGAGCGGCTCGCCCTGGCCCGGCCCGATGCCCTGGTCATGCATCCCGGCCCGATGAACGAGGGGATCGAGATTGCCCCGGAGGTCGCCGACCATCCCCGTTCGGTGATCACCGACCAGGTCACCAATGGGGTCGCCGTCCGGATGGCCCTGCTCTACCTGCTGGCCGGGACCGGGGTCGCCGGCGCCGGCGGGGCAGCAGCCGGACCAACCGGCGCCGCCGAGGCGCTCGGTGGCTGATCGGATGGGCGTGACGATCGACGGATCCGGGGCGATCGGCCGGCGCATCGCCGATCTGGAGATCAGCCGGGCCTGGCTGGTCGATCCAATCGCCGACCGGGAGGGCCCCGGCGAGATCGTCGTCCACGACGGGCGGCTCGAGGCCGTGACCTGGCTGGACGCCGCCGAGGGCGCCGGGGTCGAGCCGGGCGGCGTGATCGTGGTGCCCGGGTTCATCGATCTTCACGTCCATCTGCGCGAGCCCGGCTTCGAGGATGCCGAGACCGTCGCGAGCGGGTTGGCCGCGGCGGCCCATGGTGGCTTCACGACGGTCTGCGCGATGCCCAACACCGAACCCGCCATCGATGACGCGGGTATCTTCGGTCGAGTCCTGGCCGCTGCCGGGTCGTCCGGCTCGCCGGTCGAGCTCCTCGTCTACGGCGCGCTGACGGTCGGCCGCCGGGGCGAGTCACTGGCCGCCCTGGGCGAGCTCAGCGATGCCGGCGCGATCGGCTTCTCGGATGACGGAGCGCCGATCCGCTCGGCGACGATCCTGCGCAATGGCCTGCTCTACGCGGGGATGCTCGGCCGGCCGGTCGTCGACCACGCCGAGGACCCCGCGTTGACCGAGGGCGCCGAGGCGAACGAGGGCCTGGTGGCGACCGTTCTGGGCCTGAAGGGTTGGCCGGTGGCCGCCGAATCGGGGCCGGTCGGCCGTGGCCTGGCGATCCTGGCCGACGTGCTTCGAGACGAGCCCCGGGCTCGGCTGCATTTCACCCACCTTTCGACCGCTGCCGCACTCGACCTGGTGCGCCGGGCGAAGGCTGCCGGCCTGCCGGTGAGCTGCGACGTGACGCCCCACCACCTGGCCCTGACCGACGAGTGGATCGCCGGCTCCCGGGCGTGGGCCTGGCAGAGCGACGCCGACCCGTGGCTGGGTGCGGCCCGGGTCGCCGGCCCGTACGACACCTCGCTCCGGGTCAATCCGCCGCTGCGCGACCGGTTCGATGCCGCGGCCTGCCTGGCCGCCCTGCTTGACGGCACCGCGGACGCTGTCGTGACCGACCATGCGCCCCACACCCGGGTCGACAAGGCCGTCGAGTTCGGCCTGGCCGCGAACGGGATCAGCGGGATCGAGACGGCGATCGGAGTCCTGCTTGCCGCCGTGGATGCCGATCGGCTGCCGCTCCGCCGGGCGATCGCCGCGCTGACCAGCGGCCCCGCCGCGATCCTGCGGGCCGCCGGCTGGCCAGGGGCGCGGGGTCTGGTGGAGGGGGCGCCGGCCGACCTCGTCGTGATCGATCGATCGGAGACATGGCTGGTTGAGGCGGCCAGCCTTCGATCGAAGGGCAAGAACAGCCCACTCCTCGGCCGCGAGCTACCCGGCCGCGTACTCCTGACCGTGGCCGACGGCAGGCTCGCCTACGAGGCCTGAGGCGTGGCCAGCCTGGATCCGGTGGCCCGCGCGCTCGAGATCAAGCTGACCAGGCTTGGGTCGCCGTTCGAGCTGATCGCCTGTGACCCGGCTCTGGCCGACACGGCGGCGTTCTGCGCGGCGTATGGGTACTCGCCCGGCGACTCGGCCAACACGATCGTGGTCGTGGGCAAGTCCGATCCGCCCCGTTACGCCGCCTGTGTCGTCCTGGCTACGACACGGCTCGACGTCAATCGCGCGGTTCGAGCTCGGCTCGGAGTCAGGCGGACGTCCTTTGCCTCGTTCGAGGAGGCTCGCGCCCTGACCGGCATGGAGCTTGGCGGGGTGACCGTGTTCGGGCTTCCGGCGGACCTGCCGATCTGGGTCGACCGCCGGGTGATGGAGCGCCCCGAGATCATCCTCGGCGGCGGCAGCCGTTCGTGGAAGGTCAAGGCGCCGCCGACGATCCTGCTCGCCTTGCCCGGCGTGGAGATCGTCGACGGCCTGGCCATGGAGCTGCCCTCGTAGCGAGGTCAGGGGTTGGCGAACGCCAGCCATACCTGCCCGATGAGGGTCAGGGTCGTATCGTCGATGACCAGGTAGCCCGAACCCGGGGTTGCGCTCGACGGATCACCCACCACGCGCACGATCCAGACCAGCCCCAGGCCCTTTCGCCCGAGCACTCGAGCCCCGGTCAGCGCCACCGAATCAGCGGCTGACGTGGCGGTCATCGATACGATCCTGGCGGCGGACCCGACCCTGGGCCACTCGTGGGCCAACGCCGCGACCTGCTCGGAGCTGTGAGCCGGGGTGACCCCCGGTCCCACCCACACGCTCGGTCCCTGCGCCATGCCGTTGATCCAGGCGACCTCGTCGACGACGAACGAGAGGTCGCAACCGGCACTACCGCCGCCCGGCCGGGCGGCACACTCGGGCGAGCGCGGATCGCCGAACTGGCCGATCAGGACGACCGCCTGCGGCTCCACCCGGGCCACCAGGCCGCTCTGCCCGGCCCACGGATCGGGGGCGCTCGTCCCGGGCAGGATCAGCGGCCTGATCGAGGGGCGCCCCGCCGGGATCGCCAGGTCATACAGGAAGGTCGCATCGTTCGGCTGGAGGATCGAACCCGGCTCATCGATCATGGCCAGGCCGGTATCGCTGCATGGATTCGGCTTGCCCGTGGTTGCGGCCAGCGGGCAACCTTCGGGTGCCCGGTCGTTGCTCAGGTAGCCGGCAATCGCGACGAGTCCGCCCAGGCCTCGAGCCGCCGCCCAGGCCTGCCCGACGGAATGCACGGTCAGGCCTTCGGTCGCGGTCGGAAAGCCGGGCCCTGGAGGTGCCGGGATCTGAGGCATCGCGAGCGGACCCCACGTCTGGCCCGTCACGTCATCGATCCCCATCCAGCTGGCGACCGCGCGGCCGTTCGAATTGGTCGGCGAGCCGAGGAAGCCGCGGACCAGCCAGACCGTCCGGCCGTCTGCCGGCGGGCCATCGGCCGAAGGCTCGACGACCGGGGCGGCGGAAGCGTCCGTGGACCACGGGACGGCCCCGAACCCGAGGACGAAGCCGGTCGGCTGGAGGTGGCTCCGGATCAGCTCGGCGACTGATTGGGTCGTCAGCTGTGTGCTCGCCACTGTGATGCTGCCGGCCAGCGCCGCGATCGTCCCGGTCTGGTCGGCCACCGCATCGACGACGAACGTCGAGCCATCCGGGATGCGATCGTCATGGAAGTGGCCGATCAGCACGACCGGGCTCGGCGAGACGACCTCGAGGGGACCGCCGGGGTCCTGGCTTTCGAGCTTGGGCAGGTCGATCGGATCGATGAACCTGGCCGTGATCGAGTTCGTACCCGGTTGGGCTGGATGGCTCGTTGGGCCATTGCCCCAGACGATATCCGGCTGCGACTCGAGGACCGAGCTCCAGTCCGACAGGCAGGTGCCCGGGGGTTGGAGGCTCAACGCGCATGACTCCACCAGGCGCACGCCGGTGTACCAGCCGCCGACGGCAATCTCGCCAGTGCTGATCGATCCGTCGGCGGCCATCGATATCGCCGTACCGACGCCGAACACGGGCAGGCCGGCGGCCGTCGTCGGGAACGTCGCAGGCGGCCCGGTCGTGGCGGCGGCAACCGTTGGACCCGGCGACTCGAGCGGTCGGGGACGGCTGAAGTTGGCCAAGCCGGCCAGGACCACCACTCCCAGGGTGACGACTAGGCCGGCCGTTGCGATCACCACCCGGGATGAGCGCCGCCCGATCGGGCCGACGGGCCGGCCGCCGGCCACCTCGGAATCTCGCCCGGCCGCCCGCTCGGACCGCGCCGTGAGGGCCGCGGAGAGCTGCTCATCGGACAACGCCCGGGGGTCAGCGGTGACCTCGATGATCTCGGCGCGGGGCTCCTCTGGCGGGCCGTCCCCGGGCACCATCAGACGCCGGACATCAGGACTCGGCCGCCAGCCGGCCCAGGTCGTCGAGGAGCCGGTCGATGTCCGACTCGACGGTCAGGAAGTTGACGATTCCCGCCCGGAGGTAGGTTCGGCCGCGCAGCCGGGTCGTCGACAGCCAGGCGTCGCCGGAGGCCTCCAGGGCAGCCTGGAGCAGGTCCTGGTGGGCATCGAGCGCGGCCCCGTCCAGGTTCGCGCTCCCCGTTCGTCCGCCGGGAAGGTGCCGGAAGCAGACGACGCTCAGCTCGGGCTCGGCTGGCAGCGCCTCGAAGTCATCCAGTTCCCCGATCCGCCGGGCGAGATAGGCCGCCAGGTCGTTGTTCGCTTCGATCAGCCGGCCCAGGCCGTCGGTGCCGAGGTGCTTCCAGCTCAGCCACAGCTTGAGCGCCCGGAACCGGCGGGTCCCTTCCATCGAGCGCTGGTAGTAGTTGAGCGGCTTGTCCGCTCCAGGCCCCTCGTCCGCGCGATGGGCATCGGCCTCGGGCTCGCCCCCGCGGTAGTACTCGGGGCTGCGCTGAAACGTCTCGATGAGATCGTCACCCCGGCGAACGACGAGCGCGCCGATGTCGTAGGCCTGGAAGAACCACTTGTGCGGATCGATCGTGACCGAGTCGGCCCGCTCGAGAGCCGGGACCCGGGCCGCGTCCCGGCCGGAAAGCCGGACCGCACCCCCATACGCCGCATCAATGTGCAGCCACAGGCCCTCGCGCTCGGCCAGGTCGGCCAGCTCCACGGTCCGGTCCACCGCGCCCGTGTTGGTCGAGCCGGCCACCGCGCAGATCGCGAACGGCCGGAGTCCCCGGGCCCGATCCGCGGCGATCGCTGCTGCCACAGCCGGGCCGCGCAACCGGAAGCGGTCATCGGCAGGGACGACATGGAGCGTCTCGGCGGGGAAGCCCAGCTCGTCGAGCGCCCGGGCGATCGAGAAATGGGCCTGGTCCGAGGCATAGACGCGCTGGCCCTCGAGGTCCCGACCGCGGGGTGGCCGGCGAAGGTTGAGGAGCTTGGCCAGGTGGATGTCCCGGGCCATGGTCAACGCCATGAAGTTGGCCATCACGCCACCCGAGGTCAGGACGGCGAAGCTGCCCGGCCCGTAGCCCACGAGGCTGCACAGCCAGCGGCCGACTTCCTCTTCGACGAACGCGCTCGATGGGCCCGCGTGCCAGACATCGACGCCCTGGTTGACCACCTGGGCGAGGATCTCGCCGACGATCGACATGAGCAGCGGCGGCGGCGTGAAATAGCTCAGCGAACGGGGGTGGTAGGCGTTGAGGCTGTGCGGCGCCAGGCGCGTCCGGAACTCCTCGATAAGCGCTGCCGACGTCGTCGGGTCCCGGGGTGCCTCGGCCGGGGCGGCCGTGGAGCCATCCGGCGCGGTGCCGTAGAAGACCCGACGCAATGCTCCATAGCCGGCCGGTTCGCCCATCGCCCGGCGGAACGCCTCGCCGTAGAGGTAGTCGAGCCCGGCCGTCCAGGCCGCCGTGCCGAGAGCCTCGAGTGCCGGCCGCGAGCGCGCCTCGTCGTCGAAGCCGATCAGCTCCGGCTCGGGATGCCAGCCGAAGCGTTCCCTTGGATCGGGTCGAGGATCGGATCGGGCGGGCTGGCGCGGCACAACCGGATGGTAGCCGCTCGGCGCTGCGCTGCCCCCGGCGGGATCCGAGCCGCTCCCGTATCGTTCCGGCGTGATCAACCAGCCGCCGATCCAGTACAAGGGCTCCGACCTCGAGCCAGAGCGGGGACCCGGGCTGGGCTGCTTCCGCTTCCAGCTCGTCGTCCTGGCGGTCCTCGTGATCCTCACCCCGATCAGCGTCGTCGCCAGCTGGCCGGAGCTCATCAGCGCCGGCCTGCTGTTCCTCGTGATCGGCCTGCTCCTGGTCAGCGGCCAGACGATGATCTTCCTGATGCGCCTGCTCGCCGCCGATCGACGCACCCGGCGGCGTCCGCTGAACAGCGCCTCGCCGACCGTCGGCGAGCTCGAGGACGTTGCCTCAGCGGCCACGCCGCCAGACGACCCGGCCGGCGCAGGCGGCGTGAGACAATAGCCTCCGCGCCCGACGACGGGACCACGCTGGAGGATGTCTGCCCGTGCCCGTGCTCGCGACCTACTTCTCCGTCCGCCGTGGCCGCGACCCATTCTTCAAGTTCTTCATGCGCACCATCTTTCCCCGGCAGGTCCGGGAATACGAGCAGAAGTACGGCATCCGCTTTCTGGGCTGGTACAACGTGGCTCACGGCTGGGACTTCGACAACGTGATCCTGCTCGACCTGCCGGACTACGCCACGCTCGACAAGCTGGAGGCCGACGAGGGGGCGCGCGCGCTCGGTCATCGGGCCGGCGAATGGATGTTCGAACGACATCACTCGATGTTCCTCCGCGAGCGGATGGGCACCGACCTCGAGTACCACCCGTAAACGGAGGCGAAGCGATGGACCGCACACGCATCGATCTGCTCAGCGCCCTCGCCCGGGACGCCTCGCTCGAACGGTCGGACTACCTGGTCCGGGCCGCCGAGCAGTTCCAGAAGTTCCTTGAGGCCAACGCGTCCGCGATCCAGCAGATCGGCGGCCTGACCCTGATCGACGAGGATCCCGACTACCTGTCGATTGCCCCGGACCTGAGCTTCCGGAGCCGGAGCCGCTACCTCGACGACGCAACCGGCGAGTGGCACAACGAGACGGAGGTCGTGGAGTCGGCGGCCGAGCTTGTCGAGCTGTATAGCCCGGCCGAGCTCTACACGGCGTTCACCGACGCGGCGCGGACCGCCGCGGGATTGGCTGCCGACGCAGGCGACGACGAGGGCGAGGAGGGCGAGCCGGGCGACGCCCCGGCGTCAGGCACTGGCGCCACCCCGGCCGACCCGTACGCGGCGGCGGCCGACCTGTGGGCGGCAACCCAGGATGAAGGACCGGTCACGGGCGAGCTGGACGCCGCGCGCCGCCTGTACGACCTGGCCCTCTCCTATCAGGAGCGCAGTCAGCGCTCCGAGGCGGACCTCGTGGAGCGCTTCCAGGTCGCGGCGGGCCGCTTTACGGCGGAGCTGGGTGAGCTGCTCGTCGTGGAAAGCGACGAGGAGCGCCTGGTGATCCAGGTGAGCGGCACGTTCCGGGCCGAGGTCGAGGCAGAGGACGAAGACGACGGCCACGACGGCGACGCCACGCCGGCCGGCGAGTGGCTCGTCCTGACCACGCCCGAGGAGCTCGTTGGCTTCTACGACCCGACCGATGTCTTCGGCGACCTGGCCGACGCCCTCGCCGAGGCCTTCCCGTCGGTCGCGCCCGTGGTGACCGGCGACAGCTCGGTCGACGATCACGGGGCCGGCGACTCGGCCGGCGAGGATGTCAACCGCGAGTGAGCATGCAGCTCGTCGCGGCTGAGCTGGTCGAGAGCCGCGAGATCCTGCCGGGCCAGTGGCTCCAGGCATTCCACGCTCCGGCCCTGACCGTCGGCTCGCGGGCCGGCCAGTTCGTCCACATCCGACCGGGTGACTTTTCCGGGCTGATCCTGCGCCGCCCGTTCTCCTTCAACACCGTCGACCGGACGACCGGCGTGATCACGATCCACTTCCGGGCGGTGGGTCGCGGAACTGCCTGGTTCACCCGGCTTCGGCCCGGTGATCGGGTGGACATGCTCGGCCCGCTCGGCCGTCCGTTCGAGGTCGATCCACGCAGCCGTCACCTGCTCCTGATTGCCGGCGGGCTGGGGATCGCCGGGGTTCGAATGCTGGTCGATGACGCACTCCGGGCAGGTCGCGAGGTGACCCTCCTGTTCGGGGCGGCCAGCGCGGTCGAGGTCTACCCCTCGAACCTCCTGCCGGATGAGGTCGAGTACGTCGTGGCAACCGACGACGGCTCGCTCGGCCACTCCGGCTACGTCACCGATCTTGTGCCCGCCTACGAGGCGTGGGCCGACCAGGCCTTCGCCTGCGGCCCGGCCCCGATGCTCGCCACCCTCGCCCGGTTGGCCGCTGGCCGGAGTGCCCGGCTCGGCGTCGCCAGGCTCGGCCCAAAGCCGGGTCGTGGAGCGGGACGGTCGGGCGGCGCGGCTCGAGCAGCCCTGCCGGGCTCGCCGGCGGCTCGCCGGAAGTCGTTCCTGCAGGTCTCGATGGAGCAGAACATGGGCTGCGCGGTGGGCGCTTGCCTGGGCTGCGTGGTGATGGACACGAGCGGCGTTCCCCAGCGGGTCTGCCGCGAGGGCCCCGTGTTCGCCTCGGACGAGCTCGACTGGGAGGGAGGCTGGTGATCGGCCCGGCCGCCGTCGACCTGTCGCTCGAGCTGCCCCGCGGCCTCCGCCTCGACAACCCGATCCTGGTCGCCTCGGGCACGTTCGGCTACGGCGTCGAGTACAGCGAGGTCGTCGATATCCAGCGCCTCGGCGCGATCTGCTGCAAGGGCACGACGCTCCACGCGCGGGTCGGCAACAGACCTCCCCGGGTGACCGAGACGCCGGCCGGTATGCTCAACTCGATCGGCCTCCAGAACCCCGGCGTGGACGCCGTCGTCCGGAAATACGGGCCAACCTGGCAGGGCTGGCATGTGCCCGTGATCGTCAACGTGGCGGGCGAGTCGATCGACGACTACGTCGAGGTGGCCAAGCGCCTCGACGGCGTGCCCGGCGTGGCTGGAATCGAGCTGAATATCAGCTGCCCGAACGTTGGCAAAGGTGGCCTCCAGTTTGCGATCGACGCCGAAGCCGCCGGAGCGGTGACTGCAGCGGTCCGGCGGGCCACCGAGCTACCCCTGCTGGTCAAGCTCAGCCCCAACGTGGCCGACATCCGGCCGATCGCGCGGGCGATCGAGGCCGCCGGCGCGGACGCGATCAGCGCGATCAATACGCTGTCGGGGATCGCCGTCGCCCCAGGTCGTCGACGGCCGCTGCTCGGCAACGTCTACGGCGGCCTGTCCGGTCCGGCGATCAAGCCGGTCGCATTGCGGATCGTCTACGAGGTGGCCCAGGTGGTCGACATCCCGATCATCGCGATCGGTGGGGTGGCGGAGCTGGGGGATGTCCTCGACTATCTCGCCGTCGGGGCGGTGGCCGTCCAGGTCGGGACGGTCCTCTTCGCCGACCCGACCCTGCCGGTCCGGCTGATCGACGAGCTTGCCGACGAGTGTCGCCGGCTGGGTCTGGACTCCTACCTGCCCCTGGTCGGGACGGCCCTGCCGAAGCGGTCGTCCCCGCGTTCGGCGTCGTCGGCCAAGGGCGTCGAGTATCGGCCGTGACATTTGGACTTGGCCGATGACCACGTTCCGGAGCGCCATCGACGCCGCCGCTCGAGCCGCCATGGCGGCCCGGACCGAGGCGCTCTTCCGTAGTTCCGGCGCGCTGCGCGACGGCCACTTCCTGCTGAAGAGCGGTCGCCACGCAGAGCAGTACCTCGAGAAGTTCCAGGTCCTCCAGGACACCGCGGCGACGAGCGAGCTGTGCGCGATGTGGGCAGCCACCCAGCGCGGCCCGGACGGCCGGCCGACGGCCGAGCTCGTTGCCGGGCCTACGACGGGCGGCGTGATCCTCGCCTTCGAGACGGGCCGCCAGCTCGGTCTCCGGGCGATCTTCGCCGAGGAGGTCCGGACAGCCGACGGCACGACCCGGCGGGAGTTCCGGCGCGGCTTTACGATTGCCCCGGGCGAGCGGGTCGTCCTCGTCGACGACATCCTGACGACCGGTGGTTCCCTCCTGGCGATGATCCCGGCCGTCGAGGCCCTCGGCGGCGAGATCGTGGCCTGTCACGTCCTGGTCGATCGCTCCGGCGGGATGGCCACCTTGACCTCGCCACGGACCGGTCGGGTCTATCCCCTGGCCGCCCTGTGGATCCTGAACCTGCCAACGTACGAAGCCGGTCCGGGGAGCTGCCCGCGCTGCGCCGACGGCACCCCTCTATACGCGCCGGGCAGCACCGGAACGACGGCCTGATGGAGCTGGCCTCGGTCAACGTCGGCCGGTTGCTGGCGCCGCTCGACTCGCCCCAGATCGCCGAGTTCGTGGCCCAGCTCGAGCCGATCAACCGGCTGGCCGATGCCAGCCCGGGCTTTATCTGGCGGCTGATGACGGACGAGGGCGATGCAACGGCGTTGCGGCCGTTCGACGACGACCTCATCCTGGTCAACCTCGCCGTGTGGGATTCGCTCGAATCGCTGCGCGCGTTCGTCTACAGCTCGAACCACCTGAACGTCCTCAGACAACGTCGGGACTGGTTTGAACGGATGGCAACTGCCCACATGGCGCTCTGGTGGGTGGCCTCGGGCCACATTCCGACGGTGCTGGAGGCCGTGGACCGGCTGGAGCGTCTCCGCCGCGATGGACCGACACCGGCGGCCTTCACGTTCCGGACCCCGTTCGAACCTGATGCCTCCGGTCCGGGGCCGGCGCTGGTTGATGCCGAGTTCTGCTGGCCGACCTCGCGGCAGGTTAGCCTCAGGACCTGACCTTGTCGATCGCGGCGCTGAGCTCGGTTGGCAGGACCACCGCCTCGTATGACGCGGTGACGATGCCGTTGGCGTCTACGACGTAGACCCAGGGCTCGGCCTGGATCCCCCAGGCGTTCGTCACCGCATTCGGCTGCAGGCTGTTGCCGGTCCCGAGGATCGGCTGGAGCGTGCCGTTGGCGTAGTTCATCTGGTATGGCTCGACCTGGATGAAGGTCATCCCGGGCTCCCCCTTGGCGACTGCCTTGACCACTTCGAGGGTCGGACCGCAGACGCGGCTCGTGCAGAACGCCGGCGTGGCGAAGACGAGCACGAACGGCTTGTGCTGGACGAGGGCCTGATCCTCGGACACCTGGTAGAAGCTCGGGTCAGGGCTGGGATCGGTGGTGATGCTGGCCAGCAGGCCGCCCGCGCCCTGGGCAGTCGGCGTCGGTGTCGACGGTGCCTTTGCCCCGACCCGGACCGCCTGGCCGGTGGCGCTGACAGGCAGGCTGAGCTCGCTCGACTCGGCCGGCTTGCCCGGAGCCGTGACGCTCACGACAGCGGCCCAGTTGCCAGCTG
Organism: Chloroflexota bacterium; assembly: GCA_017881915.1. Lineage (GTDB taxonomy): Bacteria > Chloroflexota > Limnocylindria > Limnocylindrales > CSP1-4 > Palsa-1033. The sequence goes on from JADGQK010000011.1 coordinate 41,394, forward strand.
CGTCGAACGTGGCGTCCTTGATCCAGACGGCCCGCTGGTTCGGGATCGCCCACACGAACGTAGCCGGCGCCGGCGTGATCACGAACGTGTTCTTGTCCTTGTCGGCGTTGATGAAGCCGATGCTCACCTGGTAGTCGGGCGTGCCGATCGGCGTCGTGCCGGTCGAATCGAGCAGGCCGATCAGGATCCGGTCCGGGCCGACGACCGTCTCGGTCGAGGCGATCACCGGTACGATCGAGGGGCCGCCGGAGCCGCCAACCACCGTGATCGACGGGGTGGGCGAAGCGAGCGGGCCCGCGCAGGCCGCGACGAGCACGGTGGCCAGCAGCGGGACGAGGGGACGACGCATCGCCGGGATCGTACCCGGAGGCGGCGAATCGGGCTCGGCGCGGCTAGAATGGGCCGGCCCGGGCGCGACCGGCGAGGTCTCTGACCCGCGCGCGGCAGTCAACTCCCGATCGACGATGGCGGAGGCCTGGTGACCCGGTTTCAGAAGCTGGCGGCGGCGACGGTCGCGACGACCCTCCTGCTGGTCACGATCGGGGTGGTCGTTCGGGCGACCGACTCCGGCCTCGGCTGCCCTGACTGGCCGTTGTGCCAGGGTCAGGTCATCCCGCCGTTCGGGGACCTCAAGGCCTGGCTCGAATGGGTCCATCGCGACGTCGCGGCGATTCTCGGCGTGTTGATCCTCGGCTTGCCGATCCTGGCCTGGCGCGACCACCGCGATCGGCAGTCGCTGCTGTGGTCCGGCATCGTGGCGGTCATCCTCGTCGGGTTCCAGGCCTGGCTGGGCGAGGAGACGGTTCGCCTCGGTAACAGCGGCGAGTCCGTCACGGCCCACCTGGCCAGTGCCATGGCCCTGCTCGGCCTGCTCGTCTACATTCTCGCCCGGAGCGCCTATCCGGCCCGAGTCGGCGGCCGGGGCGCGAGCCAGCGGTTCACCCTCCTGGCCGCCTTCGGGGCCACGGCGAGCTTCGCCCTCCTGCTCTTCGGCTCGCATGTCACCGCCTCGACCAACGCCGCGCTCGTCTTCCCGGACTGGCCGCTGATGGGCGGGACGCTCTTCCCGGCGATCACCGATGTCACCTCGGCCCAGGTGCTCCATCGCTACGTCGCCGTCGTCGTCGGCCTGATCGTCGTGGGCATCGGGCTGATCGCCTGGCGGACCCAGCGCGGCCACCCGGCGATCGTCCGCCTGGCCCTCGCCGCCGCCGTGTTCCTGCCAATCGAAGTCGTGATCGGCGGCCTGCAAGTCCTGACCCGCCTGTCGGGCTGGACGCAGACGCTCCACGTTGCCCTCGGGGCGGGGATCTGGGCCGCCCTCGTGGGCCTGACCGTCGTTTCCTACTACACCGCCCGGACGACGCCGGCCCCGGACGCGGGCCTGCCCGGTCGGGGCACCGGCCTGGATTCGGACGATCGGCGGCGAGTCGCTGCCGGCTCACTGGCGGTCGCCGCGCGTGGCTCCGACCGGCGCGCGACAGTCCGGGCCTACGTCGCCCTGACCAAGCCTCGGATCATCGAGCTACTCCTCGTGACGACGGTGCCCGCGATGGTCCTGGCGACGCGCCAGGTGCCCGGGATCCAGATCGGCAACTGGGCCTGGCTGGTCGTCTGGACGATGGTCGGCGGGACGCTCGCGGCGGGCTCAGCGAACTCGATCAACTGTTATCTCGACCGGGACATCGACCTGCTGATGACCCGCACCCGACGCCGCCCGCTGCCCGCCCAGGAGGTGGAGCCCGAGCGGGCAGTCGTCTTCGGGATCGTCCTCGGGGTGATCTCGTTCGCACTGATGGCCTGGTTCGTCAATCTGCTGGCGGCCTTCCTGACCCTCCTGGCGATCGCCTTCTATGTTGTCGTCTACACGATGATCCTCAAGCGCACGACACCCCAGAACATCGTGATCGGGGGAGCGGCCGGCGCTCTGCCCCCGGTGATCGGCTGGGCTGCCGTGACCGGGGGTGTGCAGCTGCCGGCGATCCTCCTGTTTGCCCTCGTCTTCTACTGGACGCCGCCCCACTTCTGGGCGTTGTCACTGCGGATCCGCAAGGACTATGCGGCGGCCGGCGTGCCGATGCTGCCGGTCGTTCGGGGCATCCCGGAGACCACTCGCCAGATCGGCCTGTACACGATCCTGCTCGTCGTGATTTCGTTCATCCTGTGGGCCGTCGCCCGGATGGGCGCGATCTACCTGGTCGCCGCGATCGTGCTGGGAGCGATCTTCCTGCGCCAGGCATATCTGCTGTGGCGTCAGGGCACGTCACCCGAACGCTCCACGGCCCAGGCGATCCGCCTCTACAAGTACTCGATCACGTATCTGAGCCTGCTGATGTTGGCGGTCGCGGTCGATGCCCTCGTGGTGATCCCCCTGGGCTAGGGCGTCCGTCTCGGCCCCTGGGTTCGGCTCACCTCGACCCCTGGTTGACCTCGGGCCGAGATTCGGCGGCGCCGTCGCGTCTTGCCGCCGGCCGCGCTCGTGCCACTGGGTCCGGCTCCTGCCCCAGTTCTTGCGGATTAGCGATCCCCGTGCTGCTCGGCACGAAGTCGGACCAGCTGGGGACTGCCGTGCGACGGAGCCACGCTTACCGGCCACGGGATCGCCCTCGGGATCGGCCTGATAGGCGGCGTCTCTGCCCAGATTCTTGAATACGAGCATGGGGGCTGGTAATCGGCACGGACGTCGCCGCCACCGCGGTTCAGCCCGGTGCCGTGGGGTGGCGCCGTGGTGCCGCGATGGCGGGGTGTGTGTTGCGCCAGGAAGTGCACGTCCGCCGTCTCGGTACCGGTTAGGGCGAAGCCACGACCAGGGCACAAGCCTTACTCGGCGCCGGTGATGTCCGCCTCGAGGGTGATGGCGCGACGCTGGGCCACGCGGCCGTCGCGATCGAAGATGGTCAGGAACAGCTGGACGAGCGGCCCGATCCCCAGGGCGAAGACCAGCGTCCCGACGCCGATCGTGCCGCCCAGCAGGTAACCCGCGCCGAGGACACTCAACTCGATCAAGGTGCGCGAGCGCCGGATCGACCAGCCGAACCGGTGGTGGATCCCGGTCATCAGGCCGTCGCGCGGGCCGGCGCCCAGGTCGGCCCCGAGGTAGAGGCCTGATGCGATCCCGATCGTGACGACCCCACCGAACATCATCGCCAGCTGGGCGGGCCAACCAACGGCCGCGGGCAGGACGGCGATCCCGAGGTTCGTCGACGTACCGATCACGAGGACGTTGAGGACCGTCCCGATCCCCGGTCGCTCACCCAGCGGCCACCAGAGCAGCAGGATCGGCAGTCCAAGGACGACGCTGACGGTGCCCAGCTCGAGCCCGGTCAGCCGGCCGAGGCCCTGGTGGAACGCCTCCCACGGACCCAGCCCAAGTCCGGCCTGGGCCATCAGGGCAATCCCCAGGCCAAAGGTGACCAGGCCCAGGAGGAGGCCGGGCAGGCGACGGAGGATTGAGCGGGACAGCCAGCGTTCGCGCATCCGGGGATCGTAGCGGCGCCCGGCCGGCGCCGGGCTGGGATGATGCCAGGCGACCGGAAGCGTCCCTTGGCCGGACCCCTGGCTACGTGTGGCGAACACTCCTGTTGCGGCAATCGATTGGCGGCGGTGCGCCGGTCACGCCCCGCAATTCGACCGACCCTCGCCGATGATGCGCCATCGACAGCCAGTCGGATCAGGACGACAGCACGCCGAACCCGCAGCGGTGGCAGACTCCGCCCATGCACCTCCAGTTCCTCGGCGCGGCCACCACGGTGACCGGTTCGCAATATCTGCTCAGCACCGATCGAGCCCGGATCCTGATCGATTGCGGGATGTTCCAGGGCAGCCCCAACGAGTCGATCCGGAACCGGATTCCGCTGGCCTACGACCCGGCCACGATCGATGCGATCCTGCTCACCCACGCCCATCTCGATCACTGCGGCCTGATCCCGCACGTCGTGAAGGCCGGCTTCAAGGGGCCGGTCTGGGCGACGAAGGGCACCGTCGAGCTGGCGACCCTCGTCCTCCTCGACTCGGGCAAGCTCCAGGAGGAGTTCGCCAAGCGGCAGCTCCGTCGGGCGAAGCACGATCCTGAGCGGGCCGCGACCTTCGAGAAGCGGGACAGCGCGGCGCTCTTCGCCGCCGAACGATTGGCCGACGACGGCGTGGACGGTGCGCTCGATCCGGCCGATGCCGCGGTCGCCCGAGCGGCGACTGCCGGCGAGTCGAATGACGACGGCGGTCGTCCGCCGGTCGCGATCCCGGTCGGCGAGCGCCGCCAGTTCGATGACCCAAGGGTGGACCCCGGCCATTTCGGCAACCGTCGATTTGACGCAGCCCTGCTCGTGGCCGGGCCGCCGCAGGAGGCGGGCGGTGCCTCCGACCCGGTCAGCTCGCCTGGGCCATCGGACCTGGCCGTGGCACCCGTCACGGCCGTCGGGGCGAGTTCCGCTCCGCCGACCACGATCGCCCGGGACCCGGAGCAGGCGCTGGTTCGGCAGCCGCCGGTGCTCGACGCCGATCTCGACGAGCCGCTCTACGACGCCCAGGACGCCCAGGCGGCGCTGGCCTCGTTCCGGGGGATCGATTACGACATGGAGATCGAGGTAGCCCCCGGGATCCACGCCACGTACGTCGATGCCGGCCACATCCTGGGCTCGGCCATCATCCGCCTCCGCGTGGCCGACCAGGACGGCGGGCCCGAGCTGCGTCTCGTCTTCTCGGGCGACCTGGGCCGGACCGGCACGCCGATCCTGCGCGATCCAACGGTCGTGACCGATGCCGACTACGTCCTGGTCGAGTCGACCTACGGTGGCCGCGAGCATGAGCCCGAGGCCGAATCGAACAAGCTCCTGGCCGATGCCGTCAAGCTCGTCGCCGACCACGATGGTGTCCTGCTCGTCCCGTCCTTCGCGATCGGGCGGACCCAGGAGGTTGTCTGGGAGCTCCACCGGCTGATCGAGGCGGGCCAGATCCCGCTCCTGCAGCTCTATCTCGACTCACCGATGGCCTCGAAGGCCAGCGATGTCTACCGCCATCATCCCGATTACTACGACGCCGAGACGACGGCCCTGCTGGCCGCCCACGATGCCCCGCTCGACTATCCCAAGCAGACGATCACGAACGACGTGAAGCAGTCCGAAGCGATCGCCCAGGCCCCCCGGCCGTACATGATCGTCGCCTCGAACGGGATGCTCACCGGAGGTCGGGTCGTCGGTCACCTGCGCAACCTCGTCGACGATCCGAGCGCGGTGATCCTGTTCGTGGGTTACCAGGGCGAAGGCACGCTGGGCGCCCACCTCCAGGCGGGGGCGACCACGATCAAGCTCGATGGCGAGGTCCGCCGGGTCCGCTGCCAGGTCCGCTCGATCAGCGGCTTCAGCGCCCACGCCGACGAATCAGAGCTGCTCGCGTGGGTCGGCAACTTCGCCAAGGACAAGGCGCCGGGCGGGTCGGGCTGGCCCAGGACGGTGTTCATCGTCCACGGCGACCCGGATGCCCAGGCGGCCCTCCAGCCCAAGATCCGGGCGCTCGGCCTGAACACCCATATCCCCCTGTGGCACGAGATCGTCGAGCTGCGCTAGGCATGTGGCTGGCACGCCCGGTGATCCAGGATCGGTTGGCCGACATCCGTAGCCCGGTTGCCTTCGCCGCCCTGTGGCACCTGCTGTGGGGGTTGCTCCTCATCCCGTATGCGGTGATCCTCGCACTGGTGTTCGGCGGCCAGAGCGCGGCCCAGGATCTCGTCGAGGGCATCGCCGAGACCGCCTTTGTCTGGGCCTTCTACCTCGTCGCGGCCCTTCCGATCAACCTGCTGCTTGCGGCGCTGATGTTTCGACTACAGGCGCGCAAAACCTGGCTGCGTCAGCTCCGGGCGACGGTCCTCTTTGGCACGGTCTGGCTCATTGCGATCCATCTCCTGCTGCCGCCCAACGAGTCCGGGGAGCGCTTCATCGCGGACGCGTACTCGATCTGGGCGGCAACTGCTGGAGCTGCCTATGGCTTCGTGCTCGGATCCCTGCCGGACGGTCGGCCGGCGTTGGGCCGGGCCTGAGACGGGCAGGGCCACGCGCAGGTGAGGACGCATCGATGCCGCCCTCGGCCGGACTCTGCGCGCGGTCGGGCTCGCCGGAGGTTCAGCCCTCGCGGATCTCGCGGATGGCGGCGTCGGCCGCGGTGACGATGAAGCCGTAGTCGGCGCTCACCGTTGCCCAGCGGAAGCCCTGCTCGCGGCGGAGGCGGGCGACGGTCGTCGACTGGGTCCAGACTCCGGCTGGGATGCCGTGGGCGATCGCCCGCTCGACGATATGGGCGATCGCGTCCTCGACTGCAGGGTCGGTGATCTGCCCGGTGTGTCCAAGGGAGGCCGCCAGATCGTTCGGGCCGACCAGCAGGGTGTCGACACCCGGGACCTCGAGGAGCTGATCGAGCGACTCGAGCGCCTCCCGTGTCTCGATCTGGATGCAACAGGTCAGCGCGCTATTGGCTCGCTCCATGTAGGCCGCGGAATGTCGGCCGTAGTCGGAGACACGTCGCGGTGCAACCCCGCGCAGCCCGACCGGCGGATAGCGGCACCAGGCCACCGCCCGTTCGACGTCGGCCACCGTTCGGACCTGGGGGATCACCACGCCGCTGGCACCGGAGTCGAGGGCGTGCATGATCCGGACTGGCTCGTTGGCCGCGACGCGGTACAGGATCGGAACCCCGGCCGCTCGGGTCGCGATCAGCATCAAGACCAGGTCCGCGGTGGCCACGGGCGCGTGTTCGCCGTCGGCAATGAACAGGTCGAACCCGCTTCCGGCCAGCAGCTCCGGAACCGCCGGGTCGAGCAGGGTCAGCCAGGTCCCGATGAGAAAGTCGTTTGACTTCAGGCGGGCCCCGAAATCAGGGACCATTAGCGGGCTGCTGGGATTGGTCATGAGCAGAGTCTATCGACGGGCTCCCGGTCGCGCCGGCCAGGCCGTGCCCCGCGGCGGAACGCCGTCCCGGTCCATGGAACCGTGGGGCGCACCTGACGGGACGCCGAGCCAGCCACACAGCTCGCCCGGACAGAATGCCGGACATGACTGAGCCATTTGACGCGATCATCGTGGGTGGCGGCCACAACGGACTCGCCTGTGCTGCCTACCTCGGCAAGGCGGGCTTCCGGCCGCTCGTGCTCGAGAAACGTGGCGTGATCGGTGGCGCTGCGGTGACCGAGGAGCCCTGGCCGGGTTTCAGAGTCAGCTCGCTGTCATACGTCCAGAGCCTGATGCCGGCGCAGATCATCAAGGAGCTCGAGCTCCCCAAGCGGGGCTACAAGGTCTACCCGATGGGCCCCTACTTCATGGGCTTTCCCGACGGTTCGGGGGTCGTGATGTACGAGGACCACGATCGACGCTACGCCGAGATGGCCAAGTTCAGCAAGCACGATGCCGACATCTACGACGACTTCGTGGCCTGGAAGGATGGGCTCGCCCAGGTCGTTCGCCACCTCTTGTGGATGACCCCTCCGAAGCTTGGCTCGCGCTCGTTGCCCGACCTGCTCGACCAGCTCCGCTTCGCCTGGAAGCTGCGCGGCCTGGGTGGCCGGGGCGTGGCCGACCTCACCCGGATCATGACGATGAGCGCCGCGGACCTGCTCGACGACTGGTTCGAGTCGGACCGGATCAAGGCCGGCCTGTCGATCGACGGGATCATCGGAACCTGGGCCGGCCCATACGAGCCGGGCACGGCCTACGTGCTCCTGCACCACGAGATCGGCAGCGTCGACGAGGACGAGGCAGTCGGCGGCCCGATCGGCGGCTGGGGCTTCGTCGAGGGCGGGATGGGCGCCGTCAGCACGAACCTGGCCGCGGCCGTCGCAGAATATGGCGGCGCGGTCCGGCTCAACGCCCCGGTCGGCCGGATCCTGGCCGAGGGCCAGCGGGTCGCCGGCGTCGTGCTCGAGTCCGGTGAAGAGCTCCGGGCGGACCTGGTGATCTCCAACGCCCATCCCCAGATCACCTTCCTGCGCCTGATCGAGGAGCGCCAGCTGCCCGCCGAGTTCGTCACCGACATCCGCAATTACGACAGCCGCTCGGGCACGGTCAAGGTCAACCTCGGGATCAGCGAGCTGCCCAACTTCAGGTCACACCCGGGCACGAACCTGCAGCCCCATCACACCGGGGCGATCGAGCTCGCCCACTCACTGGCGTACCTCCAGCAGGCGTTCGACGATGCCCGCCAGGGTCGGGGCTCGGCCAAGCCCTACTGCGACGGCGTGATCGCCTCGACGCTCGATCCGACGCTCGCACCGGAAGGGATGCACATCTTCTCGATGTTCGCCCAGTGGGTGCCCCAGGAGTGGCACGCCGAGCCGCACCGCGAGGAGGTCGAGGCCTTCGCTGATCGCCTGATCGACGGCTATACCGAGCTCGCGCCGAACCTGCGCAGCTCGATCGTCCATCGCCAGGTGATCAGCCCATACGACATGGAGCACGAGTACGGCCTGATCGGCGGGAACATCTTCCACGGCGAGCTGACCCTCAACCAGCTCTTCCACATGCGTCCGGCTGCCGGTTATGCGAACTACCGAACTCCGCTCCGGGGCCTGTACCAGTGCGGCTCGTCCACCCATCCGGGCGGCGGCGTAACCGGCCTGCCCGGTCGCAACGCGGCGCGCGAGATCCTCAAGGACCGACGTAAGCGAAAGATCGGCTGAGGTCAGGCCGGCCGGGCTACCTTCGTCACGCGGTTGGGCCCGAGCCCGGGCGGTAGACTCGGCTCGGAATCCGGCCCCGGCGCCGGCCCGCCGGTACCCCACAGGAGCAGACACGGCGATGGCGATCCTCACCCCGGACGAGCTCGCGGCGATCCGCCGTCCGTATCGAGCCGCCTCGCTCCTGCCTCGTCGGGCGTACCACGACCCCGAGATTCACGAGTTCGAGCGGCGCGAGTGGTTCCACCGCGACTGGTCGATTGTGGGCCGCGAGTCCGAGGCCGCTGAGCCTGGTCAGTACTTCCTGGCCGAGCAGGACGCTGAGCCACTCATCGTCGTGCGCGGCCGGGACGCCCTCCTGCGCGCCTTCTACAACGTCTGCCAGCATCGCGGGACGGCGGTCGTCGAGGAGCA
>JADGQK010000112.1 GCA_017881915.1 Chloroflexota bacterium
TGCCGGCTGGCGTCGTCCCGACCTGGTCCGAGGGCGACCACCGCTGGGTCCGGGCTCGGCCCGAGTGGGTCTTCCCGATCACGATGGTCGAGCTGCTGACGGCGGCCCAGGTCGAGGCGCTCGATGGCCCGCCGCCCGGGGAGACCTCGTGGTACCCGTGGGCCTGGGAGGATCGCGCATCCGGCTCGATCCGGAGCCGATACTTTGCGCCCGAGGTGGCGATTGCCGAGGATGAGGCGACCGGGGCAGCGGCCGTGGTCATCACTGCCCGCCTCGGGCGGGCCCTGGAGATCCGCCAGGGGCGTGGCTCGCGCCTGTCGACCCGCCTGGGGCCCGACGGCACGGTCGACCTGGGCGGACGAGTCGTCCTCGACGAAATCCGCCCATATGGCTGACCCGCTCCGGCGTGAATACGCGGTCGCGGTGGTCGGCCTGGGCGGCATCGGCAGCGGTGCGGCCTACTGGCTGAGCCGACGGCTCGGGGCAGAAGTGCTGGGCCTGGAGCAGTTCGAACTCGGCCACGCCAACGGCGCCAGCCAGGATCACTCCCGGATCATCCGGCTGTCCTATCACCGGCCCGACTACGTCCGCCTGGCGAAGCGCGCCTACGAGACGTGGGAGCTGCTCCGGGCCGAGTCGGGGGTCCAGGTCGTGACAACCACCGGGGGCCTCGACCTCTGGCCGCCCGGGGCCCGGATCCCGATGGCTGACTACGCCGGGAGCCTCGCGGCGGAAGGCGTCCCGTTCGAGACCCTCGATGCGGCCGAAACGATGCGCCGCTGGCCGCAGTGGCGGCTGGCCGATGACACGTTGAGCATCTTCCAGGCGGCCGGCGGGCTGGCCGACCCGAACCGGGCGAACGCGGTGCATCAACGGCTGGCCCGCGAGCACGGGGCGACCCTCCTGGACCGGACGCCGGTGACGGCCCTGCGCGACCTGGGCGGCGAGATCGAGATCGAAACGGCCAGCGGCGGGACGTACACAGCCGGACGGCTGATCCTGGCGGTCGACGCCTGGACGAACGAGCTGCTCGCGTCCTTCGGCCGGCGTCTGCCCCTGACGATCACCCGCGAGCAGGTGACCTATTACGGCTGCCCCCGGCCCGACGACTTCGCGCCCGAGCGGTTCCCGGTCTGGATCTGGATGGACGAGCCCTGCTACTACGGCTTCCCGACGTACGGCGAGGCTGGCCCGAAGGCGGCCCAGGACGTGGGTGGCCAACCGACCACGGCGCGCGGGCGGAGCTTCGAGCCGGATCAAGTGTCGGGGGCCCGACTCGCTGCGTTCATGGCCGCCCACCTGCCGGGCAGTGTCGGACCCGAGCTCCTGACCAAGACCTGCCTGTACACGATGCCGCCCGATCGCGACTTCGTGATCGACCGGCTGCCCGATCATCCGGCCGTCTTCGTCGCGCTGGGCGCCGCCCACGGCTTCAAGTTCGCCTCGGTCATCGGCCGGATCCTGGCCGAGCTCGCCGTGGACGGTGCGACGTCATCGGCCGGCGAGATCGAGCGGTTCCGGATCGACCGCGAGATCCTCCTGCAGGAGAACCCGGCGAAGAGCTTCATGGCCTGAGGTCGTCCCGGCGGATGCAACAGGCGTTCGCCACGTGGTTTGCCCTTGCGCACGGCAGCGTTGATGTGCAACCCTGCCGGAACGATGCGGCCGAGCCGGCGGAGGAGTGGGGCCGCGCGGAGGAGGACTCACCCGATGCGATCGCCCCTGCGCGACCGGTTCGCACGTACGCTCGCCGCCTTCGGCCTGGCGCTGGCCGTCCTGCTGCCCGCGGCCTCGGCGCGCGCGGCCACCCCACTCCTCCTGCGGATCGGCCAGGTGGACGACCTCGACTCGCTCAACCCATTCGAAACGGCGCTCGAGCTTGGCTACGAGGTCTTCACCCTCAACTACGACCTCCTCGTCAACTTCGGGCAGAACAACGAGCCGGTTCCCGGCTTCGCCGACTCGTGGACGCAGTCAGCCGACCAGCTGACCTGGACGTTTCATATCCGTGACGGGATGAAGTGGTCGGACGGGCAGCCGGCCACCAGCGCCGACGTCGTCTACACGTATCAGCTTGAGCTCAATGGGACGAAGGACGGCGGGAGTGTGGGGTTGGGCTACCTCGACCCGTACCTCAAGGATTCGTTCGTCAGCAGCGTCACCGCGCCGGATCCGACGACGGTGGTGATCAAGACCTCGCGGCCGACCAGCAAGCTGGTTTCGTCCTATATCCCGATCCTGCCCCAGCACATCTGGAAGACCGTCACGCCGGCCAACGTGGGCGACTTCAAGAACAACCCGCCAATCGTGGGCACCGGGCCCTACCAGGCCGTCGAATGGAAGAACGGCCAATACGTTCGGCTCGTCCGGAATCCCTACTACTGGGGCAAGCAGGGGGCCGCGGACCAAGTCGTGATCCAGTTCTTCCCGAATGCGCCCGACACGATGGTCGCGGCCTTCAAGAACAACGAGCTCGACTACATCCATAGCCCCAGCGCCGAGCAGCTCAACCAGCTCAAGACCGCCAAGAACACGGTCACCCTTGCGACCGAGGGCAACGGCTTCACCCAGCTCAACTTCAACGCCTATGACAAGCCGATCCCGAGCGGTGGCGCGTCAACCACGGCACTCCGGGATCCGGCCTTCCGCGACGCTCTTGGCTACGCGATCGACAAGCAGACCCTGATCGACAAGGTCCTCCTCGGTTACGGCTCGGTGGGCACGACCCAGGTGCCGGCCTGGGAGCGGAACTGGCATGTCGAGCCGAACGACGTCCGCCAGTTCAGCATCGACACCGCCAACCAGAAGCTCGACACTGCCGGCTATCCCCGCGGCACTGACGGCACCCGGGTCGACAAGCAGGGCAAGCCGATCAACCTGCGGCTGTACTTCCCGAGCACCGATCCGAGCTACGCCAAGGACGCCCAGTTCATCCAGGACTGGTACAGCCAGGTCGGGATCAAGGTCAGCTCGCAGGGCCTCGACGCAGACACCCTGGCCACCGACGAGTACCTCGACGGGTCGAAGCCGCTCAAGGGACAGCTCAACTACGACATGGTGATCTGGGCCTGGCAGGGTGACCCGGATCCGAACGCCCTGCTCGTGATCCTGACCACGTCCACGATCGGCAACACGAGCGACAGCCAGTGGTCGAATGCCCAGTACGACCAGCTCTACGACCAGCAGAATCAGGCCGCGACGGACGCGGAGCGGAAGACCTACATGGCCCAGATGCAGCAGCTCTTCTACGATCAGGCGCCATACCACATCCTGTACTACGACAACAACCTGGACGCCTACCACACCGACAAGTTCGGCGGCTGGCAGACCCAGCCGGCCCAGGGTGGCTCGCCCTTCTTCGTCGACGGCTCGATCAACTACACGGTCCTCACGGATGCCACGAAGGCGACGCCCGCACCGACGCCCACGGTCAACGCCGAACCAACGGCGGGCTCGAGCGGCCCGACCGCCAGCGTCGCCCCGGCCCCGGCCCCGACCGACACGAGCAGCGGCAGCCCGCTGCCCCTGATCATCGGGATCGTCGCGATTGCCGCCCTGCTCGTGGTCATCCTCCTGATGACCCAGCGCCGGCGCAAGGCGACTGACGAGGACGACGAGTGACCGACAGCTCGGAAGAGCCCCCCGCCCGCGTGAACCAGCCGGCCTGACGCAATGGGCAGCCGCTACCTCATCCGGAAGGTCGTCGGTGCCGCCTTCACGATCATGCTGATCGTGATCCTCAACTTCGTGTTGTTCCGGATGATGCCCGGGTCGCCCGACCGGATCCTGCTGCGCAACCCGAACGTCTCGGCCGCAGCGGTCGCGGCGGCTCGAGCGCGCTGGGGCCTGGACGATCCGCTGCCGATCCAGCTCGTCGACTACCTCAAGTCGACCGCCACCGGCGACCTGGGCTACTCGTTCAAGTTCCACGGCGAGCAGGTCACCGACGTCCTCCTCAGCCGGCTCTGGCCGACAGTCATCCTGTTCGGCCTGGGCGAAGTCCTGGCGATCATCTTCGGACTCGCCCTGGGCGCCTATTCGGGCTGGAAACGCGGCGGCCCGATCGACTACATCGGTAACGGGATCTCGCTGATCCTGTACTCGATGCCCTATTTCGTGATCGGCATCCTGATCCTGGGCGTGTTTGCGATCGGCTTGCACTGGTTCCCGACGAGCGGGATGTTGACGATCGGCGGCGGTGACGAGAGCTTCGGCAGCCAGCTGCTCGACTTCCTGGGCCACCTGGCCCTGCCGGTGACGACGGTCGCGATCGGCTTGATCGGCCAGTACTCGATCCTGATGCGCTCGTCGGTGATCGAGACGCTCGGCGAGGACTACGTCACGACGGCCCGCGGCAAGGGCCTCACCTCGGGCCGGATCCTGCGTTCGCATGCCCTGCCGAACGCGCTCCTGCCGGCGGTCACCCTGATCGCGATCAACCTGGGCTACGTGATCGGCGGAGCGATCACGGTCGAGGTCGTCTTCAACTGGCCGGGCCTGGGCACCCTGACCGTGGACGCCCTCGAGGCCCGCGACTACCCGATCCTCCAGGGGATCTTCCTGCTCCTGAGCATCTCGGTCGTCGTGGCCAACCTGGTCGCCGACCTGATCTACGGCCGACTCGACCCACGGGTGCGGGCATGACCGCCGGCGCGATCCCCGAGGCGACGATCCGGAACGAACGACTGCGCCTCCGGCTGAAGGCGATCCGTTCGTTCGCCCGGCGCTTTACGAACCGGCCGGACGGCGTCCTGGGGGTGTTGGTCCTGCTCGTCTTCGTCATCCTCGCGGTTGCACCGAACCTGTTCGTGGGCGACCTGCAGACGGCCACGACAGCGAGCGGCGCCTCGCTCGACCCGCCCAGCGCGACCCACCTGCTGGGCACCGACGAGCTTGGCCGGGACATCCTCAACCTGACCATTCACGGCACCCGGATCTCGATGATCATCGGCTTGCTGGCGACGATCGTCACGATCCTGCTGGGCGTCTTCGTCGGGATCGTGTCCGGTTACGTCGGCGGCCGGGTCGACGTGTTCCTCATGCGGATCACCGACTTCTTCCTCGTCCTTCCGACCTTCGTCCTCGCCCTGATCCTGGCCCCGATCATCCTCGACCTGATCGGGGCGAACAGCTCGGTCTTCGGGATCCGGGTGACCCTCCTGGTAATCGTCGTCGTGATCGGGGTGACGAGCTGGGCCTCGACGGCCCGGATCATCCGCTCGCAGACCCTGTCGGTGAAGGAGCGCGCCTTCGTCGGACGGGCCCGCGTGATTGGCTCGGGCGGGGGCCACATCATGTGGCGGCACATCCTGCCCAACGTGATGAACCTGATCGTGGCGAACACGGTCCTTGTCTTCGGCGGCTCGATCCTGACCGAGACCACCCTCTCGTTCATCGGCCTGGGCGATCCGTTCGCGCCGTCCTGGGGCCAGGTTCTCAATGCCGCCGAGTCGGCCGGTGCCCTGGGCCTGGGGGCGTGGTGGTACGTGGTGCCACCGGCCGTCTGCATCGTCCTCGTCGTCCTCTCCTTCACCCTGGTCGGCTCGGCCCTCGACGACGTCCTCAACCCGCGCCTGAGGGTTCGCCGATGATCGAGCCCGGCCGGCCGGCGGACCGGCCAGCTTCGAGCGAGACCGAGGAGGAGGCGGCGGCCACGGCGGCCCGCTCCGCGGCCCTCGATGCCCAGACGATCATCCGCGGCCGGCGCCAGTGGCCGCTGCCGAGGCAGGCGGACCCGAATGCCCCCCTGCTCGTCGTGGAGCACCTGACCACCCGCTTCAAGATGGCCGGCGGCTCGATCAAGGCGGTTGACGACGTGAGCTTCCGGCTCAACGACGGCGAGGCACTGGGGATCGCCGGTGAGTCCGGCTGCGGCAAGACGACCACCGCGCTGTCGCTCATCCGCCTCCTGCCGGCCAACGGCCGGATCGGCCGCGATAGCAGTGTCAAGCTGTTCGGGATCGACCTCGCCAAGAAGTCCGAGGACGCGCTGCGACGGTATCGCTGGCGGGAGATCTCGATCATCTTCCAGGGCGCCATGAACGCCCTCAACCCGGTTCGGCGGGTCAACGAGCAGATCGCCGAGCCGGTCGAGCTCCGGCTCAAGGTCAACAAGGCCGACGCGCTGAAGCGGGCCGGCGAGCTGCTCGAGCTGGTGGGCATCCCGGCCAAACGCGGCCGGGCGTACCCGCACGAGCTGTCGGGCGGGATGCGCCAGCGGGCCATGATCGCGATGGCCCTCGCCTGCGACCCGGCCGTGGTCATCGGCGACGAGCCCACGACCGCCCTCGATGTCATGGTCCAGGCGCAGATCCTGGAGCTC
>JADGQK010000051.1 GCA_017881915.1 Chloroflexota bacterium
CAGGGCGCCGAACATGCTCGAGCTCCACAGCGCGAAGTTGATGATCATCGCCCCGCCCCAGACCAGGGCCAGGACGTTGATGAGCGTGCCCCAGGCGCCGAGCTTGAACCAGGCCCCCTTGTGCGGCCAGCCTTTTGCCCGGGCGGTCAGGACGCCCAGGTTGCACAGGAAGTAACTCGTGTAGATCAGGCCGGTGGCCCCCACGGCGAGGGTCGCCGGACTGTCGCTGACGATGAGCGGGATCGCTGCCAGGATACCCACCGCGACGGCGGCATTGGCCGGCGTCTTGAAGCGCAGATTGACGTGGGCCCAGACCCCTCCGAGCGGCATCCGCCGGTCCCGGCCCATCGAGAACATCAGGCGGGTCGTGGCACCCTGGATGGCCATCGTGCAGACGTACACGGCGAAGAGGATGACCGCCAGGTAGACCCTTCCGAAGTCCTGCATGTTGGCGATGATCGTGTCGCCGATCGGCAGGCCGAACGCCTGGGCGCCCGCGATCTCCCCTTGCAGGTCCTTGAACGAGAGGATGATCGCCAGGAGGAAGACCGCGCCGACGACGCCCGACAGGAGGATCGCCGACAGGATCCCGCGGGGCGCCTGCCGGCTGGCATCGACCGTCTCCTCGGCGAAGGTCCCGGCCGTGTCGAAGCCGTACACGACGAAGAGGGACATGAACATCGCCACGAGGAACACGGCCGGGAAGCTGCCGCCCGGCTGGTTCTCGAGGCCCGCTGTCGTGGTCAGGACGGAAAGCGGCTGGTGGTTGAAGAAGACCAGCAGGATCAGGGCGAACACGAGCATCCCGACGATCTCGGCCGCGACCCCCAGGTTGTTGATGACCGACAGGAGCCGGACCCCGAAGGCATTGATCAGGGTCGTGCTGATCAGAGTCAGGACGGCCCAGAAGATCAGGTTATTGACGGCCGGGATGGGCGATGGTGCGCTCAGAGCGAAGCCAAAAATGCTCGAGAGGACGAGGGGCACGGTCGCGGCAACCGCCGTCACCGTCAGCACGCCGGCCCAGAAGTAGATCCAGCCCGTGAAGAACCCAAGGGTCCGGTTCGACAGTCGCTTCGACCACTGGTAGATGGATCCGGCGACCGGGAAATGGCTGGCCAGCTCGGCGAAGTTCAGGGCCACGAACAGCTGGCCGATGATGATCAGCGGCCAGGACCAGAAGAACGACGGTCCGCCAACCGCCAACCCGAGTCCGATCAGCGTATAGGTACCGGTCGAGACGCTGATGTAGCTGAACGCGACCGCGAAGTTCGACAGGAAGCCGAGCGAGCGTTTCAGCTCCGGCTTGATGCCCAGGCTCTGCAGGTGCGCGTCGTCGCGCGCCGCCTGGTCCGCCACACTGGTTGGACCCGCCACGTTGATCCTCCTCTAATGCCACGCGTCGACTGGGGGACGTCGCGCGGGATCCTGACCCAGGAAGAGCCGCGAGGAACGATTGGGCGCACACTTCCGGCTCCCTCACCGGACATGCTGGGCCGCAGGATAGGTGCGGTTCAGTGCAGAGTCAACGGCGATTCGCATGGAGTGGGGCTCGGCGGCGATCTAATCGTTGCGGCGGCGCGTCCCCGGCTGCGGATATCGTGCCCCCGGTGACCCGGATGGGTTCCGGGGGTGGCCTGCTCAGGCTTCGACCAGCGCCTCGCGCACGGCCGCCGGAGCGTCGCGGTGATGGATCACCGGCGTGATGTACCGGTCGACGATCTCGCGCGTGTGGAGGACCGCCAGCTCCTTGAACAGGAAGGCGATCTTGGTTGCCTGATCGGCCAGGATCTGGTCCTTGACCGCCAGGTCCCACAGCTCGCGCTTGAACGGCCCGATCGCCTTCTTCCGGCTGGTATAGACGAACTGTTCGGCGGTCTGGTCGGGCTTCCGCTCGTCGGCCGCACTGGCGTAGCACCACCCATCGATCGCCTTGGTCAGCTCGGCCGGAAACGCGGGATGATCGAGGAGCGCGTTCTGGAACCCGGTGGCCAGGTGGATCTCGGCCGTCTCGACCGCCGGGAAATGGTGGAAGAGCTCGTCCGGGAGGGTGCTCGCCCCGTGCTGCACCGCGCCGGCCAGGCCGTATTCGCGGGCGACCTCGCCGAGTCGCCGGATCACCTCGAAGTCGAGCTTCACGGCGGCGATCGAGCCGTCCGGCAGGGGCACCCCGCCGTGACTCGTGCCGGTCTGGAGGCTGACCTTGCTGATCCCCAGCGCGCCCGGACGGCGACGCTCGAGCTCGGCCCGGAATCCGTCGAGGTAGGCCCGCAACTCGGGCTCGGTCGAGTTCTGCTTGCCGACCTCGCCGATCTCGCCGCCGACGCTGATCGTGATCCCGGCCGGCTCGAGCTCGCGAATCAGGGCGGTCAGCTCGGCGGCCCGTTCGTAGTTCTGGCGCTGCTCGAGATCGACGTTGGGCTGCGACAGGTCGACGAGGGTCGAACTGTCGATGTCGATGTTGCGATAGCCGACTGCGATCGCCTGGCGGCAGGCGCCCCGGATCTCCTCGGTCATCTTCTCCGGATCGGCCTTGTACTTTGCGGCGTTGAACTGGTAGTGATCTCCCTGGATGAAGACCGGGTGCTGCCAGTCCGCGGCGATCGCGCCGGCCAGGACGCTCGTCGCGTACTCGGCCGGTCGCTGGAAGGTATACGTCTGCTCACTCCGGGCGAGCTCGAGGATGAGCGCGCCGACACCATTGGCTGCGGCCGTCTCGAAGATCGTGCGGGCCATGTCGAACGTTTGGGCGCGCAGGTTGATCGCCGGCACGGTGAACCCGTGGACCTCACCGCGCGATCGGGCCAGGTACAGGTCCTGGATGCTGGCCGAATGCGCGCCCAGCTCCTGGCTGGCCTCCCACACGATCCAGCGCGCCGCGTCCACGGTGGCCTCGTCGGCCGAGAACGCCGAAGTCCAGGCCAGGTCCCGAATCGTGTCGGCGCGAAAGGTCGCCTCATCTTCGATCAGCAGGTGGCCATCGGCGACCGAGGCCGCAGGCTGAAGCAGGGCGAGGAGTTGGGTGACGGAGGCGGCGACGGTGGGCATCTGGAATCTCCGGCTGAAACGCGACTACGGGTTGGATGACGAGGACGGCCCGCGGGCCTGATTCTAGTCCTCCGACCGTCCGAGGCGTCGGGCGGACAGCCGCCACCGCGCGGCCAGGCCTCACAACGAGGCGGAGATGAGCAGGCTGACCGGCTCGTCGAGGGTGCCCGCTGTGAGCAAGGTCAGGGGCGGCGGTGCTCCGTTCGCCCCCGGACGAAGTCGACGAGGACGTACTCGCCGAGATGCTCCGGCTCGGCGTAGAAGGCCCGGCCGCGGTTCAGCCGGGTGACCTGGGCCACGAACTCGGTCAGCGCCCGGGATCGTTCGAGCATGAACGTGTTGATCGTGATCCCGGCCTTCGTACAGCGCTGAACCTCGCGCAGCGTCTCTTCGATCGTGCGCCGGGTCGGCGGATAGTTGAACTCCACCTGGCCGTCCTGGAAGTGCGCCGTCGGCTCGCCGTCCGTGATCACGACGACCTGGCGGTTCGCGGCGCCACTCCGGGCGAGGATCCGGCGCGCCAGGAGGAGCCCATGCTGGAGGTTCGTGCCGTATTCGTAACCATGCCAGGACAGCTCGGCCAGGGTGCCCGGTCGGAGTTCGCGAGCGTAGTAGGCGAAACCGACCACGGTCAGGTCGTCGCGCGGGTATCGCGTCCGGATCAGCGTCTCGAGGGCGACGGCGACCTTCTTGGCCGCCACGAAGCAGCCTCGCAGGAGCATCGAGCGGCTCATGTCGACGAGCAGGACCGTGGAGGTGCGGGTCGATTCCTCGGTGCGGTAGACCACGAAATCCGGAGCAGCCAGGCTGATCGCGCGGGCCTCGCCGGCCGGCCGCGGAGCGACTCCACTGCTCCCCATGACTGGCGGGCCCGGTGCGTTCTCCGGTCGCGCGAGCGCGTTCGCAAGCGTCTCGCGCAGGTCGAGATCGAACGCGTCGCCGAACTCGAACGGCTTCGTCCCCTCGCTGCGCTCCCCGCCCCGGCCGGCGCGGTTCAGCCGATGCTCACCGAACGCGTCGCGCCGAAGCCTGGCGAACAGGTCGTCGAGGACCTTCTGGCCGATCCGGCGGCTGCCCCGCGGGGTCAGCTCGAGGCGCTCCCCAGCGCGGGTCAGATA
This sequence comes from Chloroflexota bacterium, assembly GCA_017881915.1. Lineage (GTDB taxonomy): Bacteria > Chloroflexota > Limnocylindria > Limnocylindrales > CSP1-4 > Palsa-1033. Next base: position 4,167 of record JADGQK010000051.1, read on the forward strand.
GCCTGCCGCTTCGAGTCGGGTGGCCAGGTCGTCAAGCGTGTCGAGGTTGCGGGCCGCTTCGTCGTCGACGAGCTCGCGCAGGTTGGCGCGGTCGATCCCAGCCAGGTCTACGGGCGACTCGGCAGCGTCGAGCTGTGCCTCCATCGCCTCGAGCCGGCCGAGCGTCTCGAGCTGGCCCAGGGCACCCTCCAGACCGAGCTCCTCCTCCCCTCCGAAGCGGAAGCGCTCGCCCAACCCCCCAGGCAGGACCTGGTCCAGCGTGGCCGAGAGCTGGGCGAGGTCCCAGCGCAGGCGGTCGTCGCGGAGCAGGCCGTCGATCAGCGAATTCAGCTCCGAGCGCTGGGCGGTAGTCAAAGATCGGAGCAGCGATTGCATCGCAGCCATCCGCTCGGCCAGCTGCTCGATGATCCCTTCAACCGTCGTTGCCCCGGGGAACAAGCTCCCATGGCGGGCCAGGAATTCGGCTGGGTCCGGCCGAGCGCCGGCGAGCTGCTGCTGGAGGAGGTGGTCGAGGTCGCGGACCATCGCCCGATTGGCCGCCAGGTCTTCCGGGCTCATCCCGCGCACCGCGTCGGCCATGCCTGCCGCATACCGGTCGAGGACCGAGCGTCGCAGCCGCTCGACGAGGGCTTCAAAGCGCCCGCGGGCCGAGGGCTCGAGGAAGTCGTATTCCTCCAAAGCCCGGATCCGTTCGCCGAGGTCTTCGGGCAGCGCATCGAGCCGGTCGAGCCGCTTGGCGATCGTCCCGCTAAGGAGATCGGCCAGCTCTGGCGATGGTGCCGCCCCGGCTTCGGCCGCGTTGGCCAGGCGCCGGTCGATCCCCTCCCGCTCGGTTTCGATGATCGACTTCAGCTCGGCCCGGACGTCAGCCAGGACGTCACCGAGCTTGTAGCGCTTGAGCAGGTCATCGCGACGCGCCCGAAGCCGCTCGCGCAGAGCAGCCAGTCCGGGCAGGTCGGACCGGGCCGGGTCGCCCGATCGCCAGCCGCGCTCGAGGAGCCGTTGGAGTGCTTCGCCCAGGTCACCTTCGGCGATCACGTCATCGGTCAGCGCATCGATGATCTCGTCGGCGGACAGGTCCGGGACCGCCTGGCTGCCGTCCCAACGGCCGAAGCGGGCGCGCTGGACGAGCGGACCGGCCGCGGTCCCGCCACCGTCGGGCATCGTCGGCCCGGCCGGGCGCGCCTCGTCAAGATCGCGGCGATCGGGTGACCAGTGGGTCATCGCCGATACATGACGGCTGGGCCGAGCCGATCCTTGTTCAGGCGCCGGGCGAGATGGAGCCCCTCGAGCAGGAACTCGATCGCCGAGGCGACCAGCGCCGCCTCGGCCTGCGGACCAAGCCCCGCGGCACGGTCCTGATCGCCGGTCATGTCCTCGCCCGACAGGACGCCCGTCCTGCGGACTGCCTCCGCCAGCCCCGGGACCTCGCGGGCCCAGCGCACGTACTCCGCCGACCGAACACGATCGCCGGTCTCGAGGGTCAGTCCGCCTTCGAACGCGTCGACCAGCGCTTCCAGGTCGTCGATGGCGACCCGCCGATTGAAGGTCGCGTAGACCGCCTTGGTGATCAACCGCTCGACGATCCGGTCCTCGGGGGCCTCATCGCCGGCCGTCTCGAGTTCGATCTTGCCCGCGGTCGAGGCGACGACGGCGCCCAGGTCGCTGATCCGTGGGGCGGCCGCCGACTCGCCCAGGCGAACCGCCCGCTTGAGCGCAGCGGCTTCGAGGACCTCGAGATTTGCCACCGAGACCCGAACGCTTACGCCGGAGCGCTGACTGATCTCGTCCGAACGGCGGGCCAGGTGGGTCAGCTCGGCCACGATCTCCTCGATGAACGGCGGTACGTGGACGGACGGGACGCCATCCTCGGGCGGGAAGCCGACCTTCTCCTGGCGGACGATCGCGATCTCATCCTCGAGCGTGCGCGGGTAGTGGGTCCGGATCTGCGAACCGAGGCGGTCCTTGAGCGGCGTGATGATCCGTCCCCGGCTGGTGTAGTCCTCCGGGTTGGCGCTGGCTACAACGAAGAGGTCAAGCGGCAACCGGATCGTGAACCCGCGAATCTGGACATCGCGCTCTTCCAGGATGTTGAGCAGGCCGACCTGGATCCGCTCGGCCAGGTCGGGTAGCTCGTTGATCGCGAAGATCCCCCGGTTCGAGCGTGGGATCAGGCCGTAGTGGAGGACGAGCTCGTCCGACAGGTAGCGACCCTCGGCCACGCGGATCGGATCGACCTCGCCGATCAGGTCGGCGATCGTGATGTCGGGCGTCGCCAGCTTCTCGCCGTAGCGCCGGTCGCGCTGCAGCCAGCCGATCGGCGTCTCCTCGGCGCCCTCGGCCACGAGGGCCCGAGCCGAGGGGCTGATCGGCCTGAACGGATCGTCATTCAGCTCACCACCGGCCACGATCGGCAGCCACGCGTCGAGCAGGCCAACCAGAAGACGAGCCATCCGGGTCTTGCCCTGGCCGCGCTCGCCCAGGAAGACGAGGTCCTGGCCGGCAAGAATTGCGTTCTCGACGGCCGGCAGGACGGAGTCTCCGTAGCCGATCACGCCGGGGAAGATGGCCGCCCCTTCTCCCAGCCGGGCGAGCAGATTCGCCCGAAGCTCGGCCTTGACCGAGCGCGAGCGCCAGCCGGATGCGCGCAGCTCGCCGATCGTGGAGGCTGGTGGGCGACTCGCCGGATCGGCGGGCGGAGCGGCTGGAGGAGTCGACATCGGAACCTCGGTGCTCGGGGGCGCCCGGTCTGGGGCGCTGGTCAATGGCGCTGGGGAGCGGTCTCGGCTGCCGTCCGGGCGGCCTCGATCGCGAGGCGAACGGCGCCTGGATCCTCGACCCGGTGGGCGACGAGACCGGCCAACAGGTCGGTCCGGGCGGCGAGATCCGATTCGAGATCACCGGCGCGGCGCGCGATCAGGACGGCGAGCTCAGCCAGGATGGCCCAGGCGAAGTGCTCGAAGCGGCGGATGGCAGGGTCCCATGTCGCCAGCACCGCCGGTCCCTGGCGCTGGAGGTGGCCGTGACCATCGCGCAGCGGCGGGCGCAGCAGGTGGGCGGCTGTCACGCGCCAGGTGCCATCACGGTCGTCGGGGCCGAGCACGACCACGATCGCGATCCGCGCGCCGGCTTCGTCGATGGCGTCCAGGCTGAGCAGCGGCATGCGGGCCAGGACGGATTCGAGCGAGCCCGCATCCACGGTGACCGGGGCGGGGGTCCTCGTGTGCGGAACCGGCGCCAGGCCACAGGTCAGCAGGGTGCGCCCGAGAGCCTCGCGAACCTCTGCCCCGCTCCAGCCATTTGCCCGTGATTGGTCCATGGCAGCGACCACCAGGGGCAGGCCGCTCTCGATCAGGATCGAGGCCAGCGCGGCGAGCTCCGCGTCGAGGGTGCCCCTGCGGATCCAGCCGGTGATCGCCCGGGGCATTGCCGCCCGGGACAGAGTTCCCGCCTGAGCAGAACCAGGCTGGCTTGAGTTGTCGTCCACGCACGCTCCGAATGGAAAGGATAGAGCTCGGACGGTCAGCCTAGGTCCCCGCCCGGAGAGCGTCAAACCCCCGGATTCGACGTTGTCGGACTCGGAGTGTCGTGCAGATTCGAGGAGGCCGGACCCGTCGCGGAGTCCGGCCTCGGGTGGGTCCGCCGTCGCGCTGCCGCCCGGGTCAGCGCCGCTCCAGGGCCCTCGATGCCCTGATCAGCCGACACTCCCACCAGCGGTCCCGTTGGCGCGGGCGGTCATGTCCAGCCACGGGTACGTGTTCTGGATGCAGCCAATGTTCGGTGTCAGGCACAGGCTGAAATCCGCCTGCGTCCACGATCGGAAGGTCGATTGGCCCGCGCCGCCCCAGACATGGTCTCCGGCGTGGACCCATGTCCAGAACGGGAGGTAGGTCGAGCCGTAGTTGAGCAGCTGTGGGACGGCGGTCAGCGTGTAGCCGTCGTCGCACCAGTCAATCTGCTGGACGTAGGCCCACAGCTTCAGCCCGAAGAAGTTGTAGGCGTCACGTTCCCACTTCCAGGTCCAGCAGCCGGCACCCGGACCGGATGCCGATGACGCCCTCCGGACCGCGCTGCTCCGCCTGAGCATCGACGCGGTCCTGATCGAAGCAAGCGACAGGTAGCGGACGACGGCCTGCCGGTCGATTGGAGGGAGGGCCCGGAATCGCGCCAGCGGATCCGGTCCCACTGCCAGTTGGGCAACCAGGCCGGCGGAAACCGTGATCCACGCCGTCGTCGCCGTGGACGTCGAGGGCGGGGTAATCGATCGGCTGGTCGCGGCGACCGGCTGGACTTGGCCAAGAAGCCCAAGCGCGACGGCCAGGGCGGCGACCGCGCTCACCCGTCTGGGTCGGGCTCGTTGGCGACCGGAAGTCGTGTTCGTCATCGTGGACAGCTCCTGCGCGCGGCCATCCATCGTCGGGGCGCGCAGCGTCTGGGCGAGCCGGCGGCACCATTCGTTGCGCGCGCGGCGTCGGGCGCGGGAGGAATCTCCTCGCCGTCACAGGTCGCCGAACAGCGCCCGGTAACCGTAGGTCAAGGCGCTTACCTCATGCTTATCGTGACCTGCGTTGCTGATCGTGACCTGCATTCGGGCAGGGACCCCGCAGCCCACTGCCGCCGGGGCGGCTCAGCTGGATCCCAGACAGGTACCCGGGTCGATCGGCTCCACCTGGTAGATCTCGACCGAGGCGACGGCAGAGGGTCCGCCGGCCGCCACCGAGACCATCAGGAACGGGACCAGGTTGTAGGCCGCCCGGGTCGGGATGAGGTCCCTGCCGTCGAGGCGGAGGATGAATACGGGCCGGCTGCAGATCAGGGCAGCAATGCGAGCCTCGCGGGTACCCCAGTTCTCGTACACGATATTCGTGTCGTCGACGATCAGGATGTCCGGCCGCAGCCCGTCCACATGCTGGCCGTACCACAGCGGGCTCGACGCGTCCCAGTAGGACAGGATCGCGGCGTCCGCGGGCAGAGCCGAGAAGACGGCGTTGATGTAGGTCGTCCCGGAGTGGTCGTTGCTCAGGTCGGCGGTCGACCAGTTCAGCGACCCGAGGATGACCACGAAGACGAGCCCGGCGGCACCGATCAGGCCGGTGCTCACGTGTCCGGCCCACGCGAATTGCCCACCCTCGGCACCGGCTGCCCGGTTGGGGCCAGCGCCGCCCCGCTCAGTGATCTGGCCGAGCGCGAGGCCGAGGGCCTGGGCCAGTCCCTCGAGACCTGTCGTCAGCCCGATCGCCACGATCAGCCAGGGCACGAGCAGGTAGTGCTCCAGCTGCAGATAATTGGCCCAGATATACAGGCCGGTGACCATGATCCCGACGCACATCAACCCGAACGCCGGTCGGCGCCACACGAGTCGGACCAGGCCGAGCGCACCGAGTGCCGGCAGGACCACCGTGGCTCGCGCCACGAGCAGCGCCCAGAGGGCCGGCAGAGCTGCCACGAAGTCGCCCGGACCCTTCACCGCCAGGAAGTCGAACTGGCCCCGGAACTGGGTGCCTGTCACGAGCCAGATCACGCCGTCGAGGGTCGTCGGGTGGTTGTACGGGAGGGGCGGCGAGCCCAGGGCGGCCAGCGGGATGTAGAGGTAGACCGACAACCCCAGCACGACCGCGGCGGCCGCCAGCAGGAGCTGCCAGGGCCTCGCCAAAAGCTCGCGGCGGCCGGCCCACAGCACGAACAGGGCAACGAACGGCGCAACGAACAACATCAGGAGGTGATTGCCCAGGGCCAGGCCGATGAGCAGCCCGCCCAGGATCAGGTCGAAGCGCGTCCGGCGGTCCGCCCAGATGAGGGCCCGCTGGATGATCAGGGCGACGAACATCAGGTGGAGCGGGTTGACCTCTGACACGGTCGCCGCAGCCCAGACGGTCCCGACCGCACCCATCGCCAGCGCTCCGGCGATCGCCAGGACCGGTCGGACCCCGAGTCGGAGCGAGATCAGGCTGAGCGTGGCCAGGGTCACTGTCACGTAGAGCGCCGACAGCAGGTTGGCCCGAAACGCGACCGACCCAACCGGCACGAGCTCGGCCAGCCAGGCCATCAGGATGTACGTCGGGTAGCCGGTCGGGTGGGCAACGCCAAGGACGTGCGGGACGGTCGCCATCTCGCCCCAGTCGCCGAACGCCACGCCGGGCAGGAGGGTCCGCAGGTAGACGGCGAAGCTGACAAGGGCGACGGTCAATGGAACCAGCGGCCCTGGTCGGATCGATTGCGGCTGGGCCGTTACGGGCTCCGGCACCGACGGCTGGCCTGGCCCGGCGATCTCGACGCTGTCCACGCGCGGCAGTCTAGGGCCTCCCGGCGAACTCCTGCCCCAGATCGTCAGGAAGGCAGCGCCGGGACCGGCGATTTGGGGGGTCGGCCCCTGGGGGTCCACGACGCGTGGTCCGGCGGCGACCCGGCCTTGTGCCCGCCCATTCTTGGTGGATGGTCGCTGTGAGCACAATGCCGACCCACAAGGCGGCGGCACGGTCGACTCAGCCACCCGATCTGGCCAATCGACCGACGCCCGGGCGTTAGGTCACGCACCTGGCGAGCCCTCGGCCTCCCGAGACCTCCGTCGAGACCTTGTCGACTCTCCTTACGCTCGCAGCGGCCATCCACCAGGAACGACCGAGGCTAAGCCAGCCCACGAGGCAGGCCGATCTGGCAAGCGACGAGTCGCCGTGGTTCGCTGTTGGCGTCGCTCGAGCATCTCCAGCGCTCGCACCGACCATGTTTCCACCCGTCCGGGCAATTCAGGGCTTGACGGATCGGGCCGGGCGACTCTATCCTGCCCCGGCACCCGCTGGGTGCCCTGCAGATCGCGAGTTGAGGAGGCGTCGGAACATGACATACGACGTCCGCATCCCCACCCTGATCGGCGCCGCTGGCGCTGATCGCGGGAAGTTCCTGCCCATCTCGTAGATCCACGGGCGGCCAATGGCCGCCAGGAGCACCACGAGCCGTGGGCCGGAAACGGTCGCACGGTTTTTTGTTGCCCTCCAACTGGATGGCCAGAGCCGCGAGACCTCGACGCGATGACGTCGCCGCCGACCCGCGGCTCTTCCGATTCACGGATCGGCGTTCACCCCGACCAGGAACGCGACTCCTCCACCCGGAGCCATTCGATGACCACAGCCTTCAGCCCACAACAGAATCAAGCCAAGCCCGGCACGCCGCCTGCGGCCCTGGTCGTTGATCACGCGACGAAGCGATTCGTGGTCGCCGACAAACGCCGGCCGGTCGTCGCAATCGACGACGTGTCGATGCGCCTCGAACGGGGTGAGATCTACGGGATCCTCGGCTCGAACGGCTCGGGCAAGTCAACCCTGATCCGGCTGATCTGCGGCCTGCTCACCCTCGACAGCGGGCGGGTCGAGATCTTTGGTCACGACCTCGTCCGCGAGGAGCTGGCTGTCAAGCGGTTGATCAATCGGGTCTCGGTCGACGCCGCCTTCTTCAAGAAGCTGAGCCCGTTCGAGAACCTCAGCTTCGCGGCCCGTCTGTACGGCCTCGAAGCAGGGAGCGCCCGGGTTGCCGCGCTCAAGATCCTCGGCCGGTTGGGAATCTCGGAGCGGCGTGCCGATCGACCGATCGAGCAGATGAGCCGGGGTATGCAGCAGAAGGTCGCGATCGCGCGAGCCCTGCTGACATCTCCGTCCCTGCTGCTCCTCGACGAGCCGACCACCGGCCTGGACCCGCGCTCGAAGCTCGATGTCCAGACGTTCATCGAAGAGCTCCGCACCGATCACGACGCCACGATCGTGCTGACGACCCACGACCTCGCCGAGGCCGACCGTCTGTGTGATCGGATCTCGATCCTCAACGACGGCCGGAAGGTCGTCGAGGCCACGCCGACCGGGTTGAAGCTGCTCGTCGCCGAGCGCCACGACCAGCCCGCCACCCTCGAGGCGGCATTCATGACCTACACCGGTCGCTCGCTCGACGACGACCACGAACCAACGGAGGACGCCAATGAACCGGACTGACCGACGAGGAGCATTGCCGCTCCGCCGCCGTCCCGACCAGACCACCACCAGGAAGGAACCATCCGTCATGTACAGCCAGTACGCGCTGGCCCGGATCATCCACGCCGAACGGCTCGCTCGCGGCATTGCCGAGCGCGAGGCCGACCGGCTGGCCCGCCAGCGTCCGCCCAGACGCCTCATTCGCCAGGCGATCGGCCGCTCGATGGTCCGCATCGGCGCCCGGCTCGCCGCCGAGTCCAATCTCCGCCCGGTTCAGTCCCGCTGAGGGATCGGGCCGGGCGGCCCAACCACCTGAGGACACAACCGTGACCGTGCTCAGCCGCGAGATGAAGACGAGCTACGCCTTCATCGAACGCAACTTCTACCTGACCCGTCGCTACTGGGGCTGGGAGCTCGCCTTCCTTGTCTATTCCGTCGCCGGGGCGCTGTCGATCTCGCTGATCGGCGCCCAGGCCGGCGATTCGCGCCTGCTCCTGTCATTGATGATCGGGGCGATCTTCTGGAACTACCTGTCGGTCGTCTTCTCCTGGATCGCGGAGACGATCGCCGTCGAACGCTGGGAAGGGACCCTCGAGTACACGATGATGGCGCCGATCCGGCGCGCGACTCAGCTCCTCGGCTCGACCGCCTACGCCATCGTGTACGGGCTCGTCCACACGGCGGTGATCCTGGTCGTCCTGATCCTCTTCTTCCCGCAGCTGGACCTGGCCCGGGCGAACCCGGTCACCGCAGTCGCATTCGTCCTGCTCGGCTCGTTCAGCTTCGTCGGGATCGGGATGATCGCTGCGATCCTGCCGCTCCTGTACGTCGAGCGCGGGGCGCAGATGACGTTCGTCCTGCAGTCCTGCCTGCTCCTCGTGAGCGGGGTCTACTACTCGATCTCGATCCTGCCGCCGTGGATGCAGGTCCTGTCCCACATATCGCCGGCGACCTATGTCCTTGACGGCGTGCGCCGGGGCCTGATCGACGGCGTCCCGATCACGAATCTCTTCGGCGACGTCTGGCCGCTGCTGGTGATGGGCGTCACCCTGATCCCGCTCGGGATCTGGGCCTTCGGGCGCGCCGAACGGTACGCCAAGCGGACCGGCAAGCTCAAGCGGGTCGGTTGAGATGACCAATCCGCAATCGGAACCGGGCACCGACGACTGGCTCGCTGGATGGGGCTGGACGGGTGCGGATGCGCTCGCGTTCGAGCCGCATGCGGCGGCCGGCCTGCTCACGGCCCGCGTCCTCGTCGAGGACCGCGGCCGGTACCAGCTGGCGACCGCAGCCGGTGAGCAGACCGGCGGCATCTCGGGCCGCTTACGGTTCGATGCGCTCGACCCGTCCGAATATCCCTCGGTCGGCGACTGGGTTGCCTACGAGGCGCAGGCCGGGGCGGCAGTCGACACGACGATCCGGGCGGTGTTGCCCCGGCGCTCGTCGATCGTCCGGGCGGCCAGCGAGTCTGGTCGGGGCGGCCAGCGTGCCAATGTCAGCCAGGTCCTGGCGGCCAACGTGGACATTGCCTTCATCGTGGCCGCGCTCAACCTCGACTTCAGCCTGCGTCGGCTCGAGCGTTACGTGGCGCTGGCCTGGTCGAGCGGCGTCCAGCCGGTCGTCCTGTTGAACAAGGCCGACCTGTGCGAGGACGTACCCGCCCGGATCAGGGCCGTCGAACGGGTCGCGCTGGGCGTCCCGGTCGAAGCCGTCAGCGCACTCCATCGCGATGGCCTGGACCGGGTGGCGATCCACCTCCAGCCCGGCCGGACCGCGATCGTGTTGGGCTCGTCGGGCGTGGGCAAGTCCACCCTGGTCAACGCACTGATCGGGATGCAGGTCATGGACACGGGGCCGATTCGCGCAGCCGACAGCCGTGGCCGGCACACCACCAGTCACCGCGAACTGCTGGCCCTGCCTGGTGGAGCCCTGTTGATCGACACGCCCGGCCTGCGCTCGCTGGAGCTGGCCGATGGAGACGGGCTCGATGCGGCGTTCGCGGACATCGCCGCGGTCGCCGCCGATTGCCGCTTCAGCGACTGCGCGCACGCGGGCGAGCCCGGCTGCGCCGTCCGGGCAGCCCTCGACGATGGGCGACTCGATCCCGCCCGCCTCGAGAACCTGCGCAAGATCGAGCAGGAGATCGCCCGCAGCGAGCGCAAGACGGATCCCCGGGCCCGGGCCGAGCACCGCGCGAAATGGCGCCGGATCCACGCGGCGGCGAACGCCCGGATCCGGGCCAAGTCCGGCGAGTGACCCGGTCGGGGAGGACGGGCCAAGCAGCGAGGGGGGCCGGCTCAGCAGGTCAGGCGAACAGGCGCCCCGACTGCGTGACGAGCTCGATCCAGGCTGCTTCGCGCCCGATCCTGGTCGACGGGCCATGCCCAGGCTCGACCCGCGTTCCCGGGTCGAGCCGGCCCAGACGCGCGATCGAGGCGGCCATCTGCTCGGCCGAGCCACCGGGCAGGTCCACCCGCCCCCAGCCGCCGGCAAACAGGGTGTCGCCGCTGAACAGGATTCCCTCGTCGGGTGCCATCAGGCAGACTGAACCCTCTGTATGGCCCGGGGTATGGAGGACGTCGAGCCTGAGGGCGCCGAACCGGATCGTGCCACCCTCGGCCAGCTCGACGGCCGGCACCGACGCCGGAATCTCGAACGGGGCCATGAGCGGCTGGGGATGGACCAGCCGCTCGCGGTCAAGGGGGTGGACGGCGATCCGGGCGCCGGTGTGCTCGGCCAGGGCGGCGTTGTCGCCAATGTGGTCCCAGTGGCCATGGGTCGACACGATCAGCTTCAGCGTCCAGCCCCGGGCCGCGAGCTCGCCGCTGATCCAGGCCAGCGACGGGATCGCCGTGTCGATCGCGATCGCCTCCCGGCTGCGCTCATCGGCCAGGATCTGGACGTTCGTGGCAACCGGGCCGATCGTCCGGCTGAGGAGTTGCATGCCGGCCGGCCGCTGCGCGACGGTGGCTCGGTCAGGCCTCCAGCTTCGTCTTCATGCACACGAAGGTCTGACCGATCATCTTGTTGGCGGTCCCTTCGATCAGCCGCGCCCCGAGGCTGGCGAGCGTGCCCGCGATGTTGACGTCGGCGCTCCAGTTCATCGTCGTGCCGCCGTCCGAACGATCACTCAGGCGCATCGTGGCCGTCCCGTCGACCGCGCTGCCCGGAGCCTGCCCGTGGGCCTTGACCTCGGCGACCTCTGATTCGGTGACGGTGACGATCTGTCCATCGAGCACGAAGCGAGCGTTGATGAAGCCGATTCCCACCTTGGCCCTGGCCTTGAAGTGGGTCGCGTCACTTGCTTCGACCGACTCCACGCCGGGTCCGCACGAGCCGGCCTCGACCGGATCGATGACGAACGCCCAAACCCTGGACCGCGGCGCGGCGATCTCGACGGAGCCTTCAAAGTGCATCGGTTCCTCCGGGGATCGACGGCTTCAGCCGCCGGTTGGTGTGCCGCTGCCGACGTAGGCGTCGGGCTCGCGAACGAAGCTCGACCGGCAGCCGATCGAGCAGAAGGCGTACACGATCCCGGCATGCTCCGCCAGGTGGCGAGCGTTCGCCCGATCGACGGTCATCCCGCAGACGGGATCGAGCAGGACGATGTCGTCGACGGCCGGCCCTGGTGCCCCCGGTCGTTGCCCGGCCTGGTCGCCGGCGAGGGTGGCCGGGCCCGGGGCCGCGACGAAGGCTGCCCGGCCACGCCGGACCTGGACCAGCTCGGCCAGGATCGAGACTGCGACCTCGGGCGCCGACTCCGCTCCGAGATCGAGGCCCGCCGGAGCGCGCAGGGCAGCGACCCGTTCCGGCGCGACGCCCTCGGAGAGCAGCCACGCCCGGACCGTTTCCGCCCGGGTGGGACTTGCGACCAGGCCAACGTAGGCGGGTTCGAGGCGAAGCGCCGACAGGACCGCCTCCTCGTCCCAGGTACCCTGGCTGGCGACCACGACGTAGGGACCGGCGGTGGGCGGCGGCAACAGCCCGAAATCATCACCGGCGATCACCCGGACGGCATCCGGCAGGAGGCCGCCCTCGGCGACCGGATCGACGAGCGTGACGTCGAAGCCCATCCCCAACCCAAGCTCGGCCAGGGCAGCAGCGATCGGGCTCGTGCCGGCAATCCAGAGGGCCGGCGCCGGCAGGTGGGGTTCCACGTAGATCTCCAGCGTTCCACCCGAGTGGCAGGTCATGATCTCGTCCACGATGCCATCGCCGCGGCGCGAGTCCGAGGGCAGTTCCTTGCTGATCCGGAGGAGGCGCGGCTGGCCATCGGCCAGTGCCCGGAGCGCCTCCCGGATGACGAGCGGCCGGGCACAGCTGCCCCCGACGAACCCCTCGATCGTGCCGTCGGGGTGGATCAAGCCGCGCGCTCCAGGCCGGGCCGACGTCGGCCGGCGGACCGCGACGACCGTGGCCAGGGCGAACGATCGGCCGGCCCGATCCAGCTCGACGGCGCGTTCGAAGAGCGCGGTCGGCGACGTCATTCGGCGGCCGCCGGCCGGGACCGGGTGGCTACGCCGTCACTCCCTTCTCGTTGAGGATCGCCCAGATCTTCTGGGGGGTCATCGGGATATCCACGTTGCGTACGCCGAGATGCCAGAGGGCATCGACGACCGCATTGACGATCGCCGGTGGCGCGCCGACGGTGGCCGACTCGCCGACGCCCTTCGCCCCGATCGGGTGGTGCGGCGACGGGGTGATCGTCTTGCCGGTCTCCCAGGCCGGGGTCTCGACGGCCGTCGGCAGGAGGTAGTCCATGAACGTGCCGGCCAGGTTGTTGCCCAGCTCGTCGTAGGCAATCTCCTCATACAGGGCCGGGGCGAAGCCCATCGTCAGTCCGCCGTGGATCTGGCCGTCGACGATCATCGGGTTGATGATGTTGCCGCAGTCGTCGACCGCGACGAAGCGCCGAACCGTGACCTGTCCAGTACCTCGATCGATATCGACCACGCAGATGTAGCTGCCGAACGGGAAAGTCAGGTTGGGCGGGTCGTAGTAGTCGACGGCCTCGAGGCCGGCCTCCATCCCTGCCGGATGGTTGGTGTAGGCCGCGAAGGCGATCTCCTGGATCGTCTTCGACTTGTCCGGCGAACCCTTGACCGAGAACTTGCCGTTCGTCCACTCGAGGTCGTCTTCACTGGCCTCGAGCAGGTGGGCGGCGATCTTGCGCGACTTGTCCCGGATCTTGCGGGCAGCGACCGCGGTGGCCGCGCCGGCCACCGGCGTGGAGCGTGAGGCGTACGTGCCCAGGCCATACGGCGCCGTGTCCGTGTCGCCGTACTCGATCTTGATGTCGGCGACCGGGAAGCCGAGCTCCTCGGCGATGATCTGGGCGAACGTCGTCTCGTGGCCCTGGCCCTGGCTCTGGACCCCGATCCGGGCAATGACCTTGCCCGTGGGATGAACCCGGATCTCGCAACTGTCGAACATCTTGATCCCGATGATGTCGAAGTCATGCGAGGGACCGGCGCCGACGATCTCGGTGAATGAGCTGATACCGATACCCATCAACTCGCCCCGGGCACGCTTCTCGGCCTGCTCCTTGCGCAGATCGTCATAGCCGATCATGTCGAGCGCCTTCTTGAGCGCGCGCGGGTAGTCGCCCGAGTCGTACTCCCAGCCGGTCGGGGACTTGTACGGGAACTGCTCAGGCTGGATGAAGTTCTCCATCCGGAGCTGGGCCGGGTCCTTGCCGATGTCGTGGGCGAGGATATCGACCATCCGCTCGATCGCGTGAACCGCCTCGGTCACCCGGAACGAGCAGCGATAGGCGACGCCGCCGGGCGGCTTGTTGGTGTAGACCCCGTCGACCTCGACGAATGCGTTCGGGAAGTCGTACGAGCCGGTGATCACGTTGAACAGGCCGGCCGGGAACTTCGAGGGATCGGCGGCCGAGTCGGTGTAGCCGTGGTCGGCCACCGTCCTGACCTTGAGCGAGCTGATCTTGCCGGCCTTCGTCGCGCCGAGCTCGACATGCATGTGATAGTCGCGAGCGAACGAGTCGGCCTGCAGGTTCTCCGAGCGATCCTCGATCCACTTGACCGGCTTGCCGGTGGTCAATGAGGCGACGACGGCCAGGACATAGCCGGGATAGACCGGCACCTTGCCGCCAAAACCGCCCCCGATGTCATGGGTCTTCACCCGGATGTTCTGCTCGGGCAGACCCGAAACGAGGGCCAGGACGGTCCGGATCACGTGCGGCGCCTGGCTGGTCATGTGCAGGTCCAGCTGGCCGCGGACCGCGTCCCAGTCGGCGATGCAGCCGCAGGTCTCGATCGAGGCGACGTGAATCCGGGGGATGTAGATGTCCTCCGAGAGGCGCACCTCGGCGGCCTCCAGCGCCGTGTCGGTTGCCGCCCGGTCGCCCGACTCCCAGTGCCAGATGTGGTTGTTGGCCTTGTCCGGTCCGCGGTCCGGGCGGAGGACGAAGGCGTCCGGCTCGAGCGACTTGAACGGGTCGACGATGACCGGCAGGGGCTCATAGTCGACCAGGACGGCAGCCGCGCCGTCGGCGGCGATGTAGCGACTCGTCGCCACGACCGCGGCGACTTCCTGGGCCTGGTACATCACCGTGTCGGTTGGCAGGACCATCTGCTTGTCGCCGGCCAGGGTCGGCATCCAGTGGAGGCCGGCCTTCTCGAGGTCAGCCCCGGTGATCACGGCCAGGACGCCCGGGATCTTGAGTGCCTCAGAGGCGTCGATCCCCTTGATCGTGGCATGGGCGTACGGGCTGCGGACGATGTCGAGCCAGAGCATCCCGGGCAGGACGATGTCGTCGATGTACTCGCCCTGGCCCCGGATGAAGCGGGGGTCTTCCTTGCGCTTGACGGAATGGCCCATCCCGCCGACTGCTGCGGTGGTCTGGGGCGTTTCCTGGACTGTCGCGTCGGCCATCGTGGTCGCCCTCGCTCAGCTGGCCGCGGCCGGCTCGGCCGGCGCGTCGTGGGTGGCGGGGGCACGTAGCTCGGTGGCTGCCTGCTCGATCGCCTTGACGATGTTGACGTAGCCGGTACAGCGGCACAGGTTGCCGGCGATCCCCTCACGGATCTCCATATCGGTCGGGTCCGGGTTGCGGGCCAGCAGCCACGAGGCCTGCATGATCATGCCCGGGGTGCAGAAGCCGCACTGCAGGCCATGCTGATCCCAGAAGGCCTGCTGGAGCGCGTGGAGGTTGGCGCCATCGGCCATCCCCTCGATCGTCTTGATCGAGCGTCCCTCGGCCCCGACGGCCAGCATCGTGCACGACTTGGCGCTCTCGCCATCGACCAGGACGGTGCAGGCGCCGCAGTTGCTCGTGTCGCACCCGATATGAGTCCCGGTCAGGCCGAAGACGTCCCGCAGGAGGTGGACGAGCAGGAGGCGGGGCTCGACCTCCGCCTCGCGGGCTTCGCCGTTGACGGTGAGCTGGA
>JADGQK010000052.1 GCA_017881915.1 Chloroflexota bacterium
CACCCCTGTCGCCACCCCGTTCGTGCTGTACACGAGCTCGAGCTTGTCGAGCTGGTAGCCCACCGCGATCGAGGCAAGGTACAGGCCGGCGAGAACAGCCAGGTGGACCCGCATCTGGGTCGTAAACACGATTCCGCCCTTCAGGCCTCCGATGAGGTAGCGCCCGGCGCTGACTGCCAGCGCGGCCAGGAGCAGGCCGTTCGCAGCGGACTGAACCCAGCGCAGGAAGGGCAGCTCGAAGAGGTAGTAGCTGACGTCCCGGTGGAAGATCGGATCCACGACCGGCGCCACGCCGGCCGGGCTGTAGGGCACCTGGTTGCGCCACAGGAGGATCGTCTCCCAATGGCTGGCGGCCGAGCCGGCCACGCCCAGCGCAATCAGGACGACCAGGGCGATCAGGCTCCAGCGGGCGATCGGGGCGAGGTCAGGCAGGTCGTCAGCGCTCAGGGAGATCCCTTCGATTGGTCGCGGCCCCATCCGGTTGCCGCCCGGCCGCATCGGCGGACGGCCCTCCCAGGGCCTGCCCTGGCGGGACGCCGAGCCACCCAACTCGTCGGCTCCAGCGATCCGCTCGAACCAGCCGGCGAAGGGGCTGGCGCGATCGGGATCCGGCGGGGGCAGCAATCGGCCGGCCAGCCAGACGTTGAACAGGAGGAACAGCAGGGCCACGAGGCCCCCGCCGACGAACAGGCCGACCTGGGTTGTCACCCGGGTCCAGAAGACGCTCTCGTAGCCGACGCTCCGGAACCAGATCGCATCGGTCAGGAAGTTGACGCCAACCCCCAGCAGGATGACGACGACCAGGATCGCCAGGGCCACGAAACCGATGCCGAACCGGCGCATCGTTCGACCGGATCCGGATCCGTCATTCGGACCACCGACCACGACCCTGGGCCTGGGCGGGCGGCGCCCTGAGCCCGCGCCAGCGCCTGGTTCGTGGGTTCTGCCTTGATCGTGCTCGTCCCCGTCGTGTTCGTCCGCGTCGTGCTCATCCGAAGCGTCGGCGGCTGCGACGTCGGCGTCGTCCGTCAGTGCGTCAGCGGCCTCCGGATCGGCGGCCGGCTCTGCGTCGGGAGCGGCGGCTGAATCCGGATCCGCCTCGACCGCGTCTCCGTCGGGCGGCTGTCCACCGCCTGGGGCGGTCCCCTGGGGATTCGCCGCCGCGGCGTCGGCCTGCCGGCGGCGGAGCTCATCAAGGAACTCGTCGAAGAGGTCGCGCACTGTCCGCCGAGTCTACTCCGCGCCGCCGGAACGGGCCGGTGCGCCGGTTCAGGAGCGGGACAGGCCCTCGATGCTCTGGCGGAACGCGCTCAGGACTGCCTCGGCCAGCTCGTTCGGGCGCATCCCCAGGGCGCGTGCCGGCTCCCACTTGAAGCCCGCCCGGATCGCTATCGGCGAGAGCCACGGCGTCCGGTCATCGTCGGCTGGGGCGATTGGCGCGAGTCTCACGCACAACCGGCCGTCCTCCTCGAGGATCAGCCCGGACAGGGCTCCGGAAAGGGCCGGTCCCAGGCGGACGACAGGTGGATCGGGCGGCGGGCCGGCGGGCGGCGCAGCGTCATGGAACGACAGCACGCCCTCGTTGTCGGCGACCCACAGGACCGTCAGCCACCAGCCATCCTCGAGCGTGGTCGGACGACTCAGCCCGGCTCGCCCGGCGCGGTCCCCGACGCGCACTTCCTGTTCGCGCAGAAACGAGGGCCCGGGCGGGGGCAGGCGGGCCGGCACGAGTTGGCGGGTCAGACCCCGGTCGCCCCGGGCTCGGCGTCCCCGGGTCCGGCTTCGGGGCCGGCGGCGGCTTCCTCTGCAGCGGACGGCTGGGCATCGTCGGGCAAGCTGATTCCCTCGGCCTCGAGCTCGAGCCGGAGCATCTCCCGGCGAACGGCCAACGAGGGTGGTTCGACCGCGCTGGCCGATGCACCCGAGGAAACCGGCTGGTCATCGTTCTCGCCCGAGATCCAGGACAGGATCTTGCCCCGCCGCGGTGGCCCACCGGCCTTCCAGGCCAGGGCCGCCACGTCGATCGTGGTCACGCCCGGGACCTCGCCCTCGGCGGCCGCATTGAGCTGGGCAGCACAGACCGGACAGGTCGCCAGGTCGGCACTCGGCAGGGGGGCCGAGCACCACGGGCAGCGCGGCCCGGCCGGCGCGCTCGCGGTATCCGGCCAGGCGCCCGCCTGGACCGGCGCAGTCGCCGACCCGGCCGACGGGTCAGCCTCGGGCCCGGCTGATCCAGGCTCGGCAACCGCTGGAGCGGGTGCCGGCTCGACCATCGCTGACGCGGGGGCGGGATCGGGCTGCGCCGAACCGGATGCAGGGACGGCGCGGGGATTTCTCTTGACCATGAGCGGAACTTTAGCGCGTCCCGGGTCGTATCGAACCACCCGTTCGTACGGCGGAGACGGCCGGCCGGGCTACTCCCACTCGATCGTCGCCGGCGGCTTCGAGCTGATGTCGTAGACCACCCGGTTCACCCCGGGGACCTCGTTGACGATCCGTGAGCTGATCTTGCCCAGGACGTCGTAGGGCAGCTTGGCCCAGTCGGCCGTCATTCCGTCGTCCGAGGTGACCGCCCGGATCGCGACGACGTTGGCGTAGGTCCGGCCGTCACCCATCACGCCGACGCTGCGGACCGGGGTGAGGATCGCGAACGACTGCCAGACGCTCCGGTACAGACCGGCCGCCTTGATCTCGTCGATCACGATCCAGTCGGCCTCCCGCAGGGTGTCGAGGCGTTCAGCCGTCACCTCGCCGATGATCCGGATCGCCAGGCCGGGACCGGGAAACGGCTGGCGCTGGACCATCGCGTCGGGCAGGCCCAGCTCGTGTCCAACCGCCCGAACCTCGTCCTTGAACAGGTAGCGCAGCGGCTCGATCAGCTTGAACCGGAGGTCGGCCGGCAGGCCGCCGACGTTGTGGTGGGTCTTGATCTTCTGGGCTGCTTTCGTCTCGGACGTGGCGCTCTCGATCACGTCGGGGTAGAGCGTGCCCTGGGTCAGGAAGTCGATCCGGCCGAGCTTGGCTGCCTCTTCCTCGAAGACCCGGATGAACTCGTCGCCGATGATCTTGCGCTTCTGCTCGGGGTCCTCCACGCCGGCCAGCCGGTCGAGGAAGCGCCGCCGGGCATCGACCATCACGAGGCGCATCCCCAGGTTTGCCTCGAAGGTCTGGCGGAGCAGCTCGGACTCCTTCTTGCGCATCAGGCCATGGTCGACGTAGATGCAGGTCAGTCGGTCGCCGACCGCGCGATGGACGAGCGCCGCGGCGACGGCCGAGTCGACACCGCCGCTCAGGGCGCAGATCACCAGCCCATCCGAATCGGTGGCCAGGGCGTGAGCGTCGACCCGGGCGCGAATCTCGGCCACCGTCGAGTCGATGAAGTTGGCCGATGTCCAGGTGGCCCGGGCACCGGCAATCCCGAGCACGAAGTTGCGCAGGATGTCACGCCCGCGGGGCGTGTGGGCGACCTCGGGATGGAACTGGATCGCGTACAGTCCGCGGCTCGGGTCGGCAAAGCCGGCCAGCGGCGACGAGTCCGTCTGGGCCGTCGCCCGGAAGCCCTCGGGCAGCCGGGTGATCGAGTCGCCATGGCTCATCCAGACGGGCTGTTCTCGATCGAGGCCGGTGAACAGGCCGTCCTCGCTGGTGATCGTGATGCTCGCCGGCCCGTACTCACGCTTGCCTTCGGCCAGGACGTCGCCGCCCAACTCACGGGCCATGAGCTGGGCGCCGTAGCAGATTCCCAGGACGGGGATCCGGCCGCTCCAGACGCCGCTGTCGGGCACCGGCGCGCCCGGGTCGTAGACCGAGTTCGGGCCGCCGGACAGGATGACCGCCTTGGGCCGGCGCCGTTCGATCTCCGCCCACGGCGTGTCGTGGGGCAGCAGCTCGGAATAGACGTTGAGCTCGCGCACGCGTCGGGCGATCAGCTGGGCGAACTGGCTGCCGAAGTCGAGGATGACGACGGTGTCGGGGCCCGCGCTCTCCTCGCCACCGACGCCCTGGCCGGCACCGGGTCGATCGTCCGGCGAACGCTCTGGAGCGGGCGCCTTGAGCGCCGTCTCGAGGTAGGCCTCGACCTCCGCATCGTCCGGGGCCAGGACCCGGTGGCCGGCGTTCGCTGCGTCACCGTGGACTGTCTTGCCCCGTTTCGGCTGCCCGGGACGGACGGGGTCGATCGCGGCCCCGGCCGCCTCCAGCCCGGCCGCATCGGCCGCCTTCGCGTCGCTCAATCGTGCCCTCCGCTCGCCTCGCCGCCCGTTCGGACAAGTCTAGCGGCAGCGCCCCGCGCCCTTCAGGGCCGGTTGCGCATCCCCTCCGCGACGTTCTCGAAGTAGGCCTCGAGACGGGCCCGCACCGCGGCCGGGGGCTCGAGCGCCGCGATCGCCGCGTTCATGTGCTGGAGCCAGGCATCACGCTCGGCCGGCCCGATCGCGAATGGAGCATGGCGCATCCGCAGCCGGGGATGGCCGCGTTCAGCGTCATACGTCCGGGGGCCGCCCCAATACTGGGCCAGGAAGAGGCTCAGCCGGTACCGGGCGCCGGCCAGGTCGGCCGGCTCGGGGTAGATCGCGAGCAGGACCGGATCGGCCGCCACGCCCGCGTAGAACCGGTCGACGAGGGCAACGAAGAAGGGCAGCCCGCCGGCGGCGGCAAAGACCGAGTCCGCATCCTCGATCGGCGTGGATCCCTCGTCGAGCACCGCCAGGTCGCGCGCCGGCTGACCCTGGGTCGAGCGCGGATCGCTCAGCGGGACCGCTGCCAGGACTTGCCCTCGGTCTGCGTCGACGGGGCGTAGACCATCTCGACCGCCTGCATCTCGCGGATCGATCGCGCCCCGAGGGCGGCCATCGACTGGCGCAGCGCTCCGATCAGGTTCTGCGAGCCATCCGTGACCGTGGCCGGACCAAAGAGAATCCGCTCGAGCGAGCCCACCGTGCCGACCTTGATCCGGGTCCCCCGGGGCAGCGTGGCCGAGGGCGCCGCCATGCCCCAGTTCGTCCCCCGACCGGGGGCCTCTTCGGCGCGGGCGAGAGGCGAGCCGATCATCAAGGCGTCCGCTCCGGCAGCGATTGCCTTGGCCAGCTCCCCGCCCCGGCGCATGCCGCCATCGGCAATCACCGGCACATAGCGCCCCGTCTCGGCTGCGTACGCATCACGAGCCGCAGCCACGTCACTCACGGCCGTGACCTGGGGAATGCCGATCCCCAGGACCTCGCGGGTCGTGCAGGCGGCTCCCGGACCCACCCCGACGAAGATGGCGGCCGCACCTTGCTCCATCAGGGCGAAGGCTGCCTCCGCATTCGTCGTGTTTCCGACCGCGACCGGGATCGGCATGAACCGGGTGAACTCATCGAGCGACAGCGGCTCGTACTCCGAGGCGAGGTGGCGGGCGCTGCTCACCTGGCTCTGGACGAGGAACAGGTCGGCCCCGTGTTCGGCACACAACGCCCCGAACCGGCGGGCCACGGCCGGGGTCGAGGCGACTGCGGCCCGGGAGCCGACGGCATGGAGCTCCTCGATTCGGAGGGCTATCAGATCGTCGCGGATCGGCGCCGCATAGGCCTCGGCCAGCAGGCCCTGGACCGCGTCATCGGGGGCCGCCGCGATTCGGGCAAGGACCACGTCGGGATCGTCATAACGGGTCTGGACGCCTTCGAGGTTCAGGATGGCCAGACCGCCGAGACGGGCGAGCTCGGCCGCGAGTCGGACGTCCACAACGGCATCCATCGCCGAGGCAATCACCGGAATCGCCAGGTCAAGCCCGCACAGCACCTGGCCGAGGCTGACGTCGTTTGGTTCGACCGTGCTCGTACCGGGCGCCAGGGACACGTCCTCGAAGCCATACGTCGGCCGGATCGTATCCACTTTCGAACGGAAGATCCGGCGCTGGGCCGGGTCGCTGGAGGTGGCGATCGCCAGGGGATCGGTGGGTATGCGCAATCTCGCCTCCGGGAAGCCCGCGCCGCCGTCGACGCACTGGGGAAGGTTGCGGCCCAGTCTATCAGCCAGCCGGGCGCCGGCCGTCGAAGTCGAGCCGGAACCAGGCGGCCCGGTCCGCATCGACCAGATCAGCCTCGATCCGGCGGATCGACTCCCGATAGGCCGGCCAGACCGCGATCTCAAGGGCGCCCGCCGGAGAAAGCCAGCGAGCCGCATCGTGCTCATGAGACAGGACTGGCTCGCGGCCGGGGCGCACGCGCACGGCAAAGATCGCGGCGGTCAGGATCGCATCGACGCTGGGCTCGTGGAACTGGTTGACCTGGTCCAGGTCGAACAGGCCCGCGATGGCTGCCTCGTCGAACCCGGTTTCCTCGCGCAGCTCGCGTAACGCACCGGCCACGATTCGCTCGCCCGGCTCGAGCGAGCCCGAGACGCATTGCCAAAGTCCGGCCAGGATCCGGCCCGGCGAGCGGCGCAGCAGCAGGATCTCGAGGTCGCCCGCGACCGGGCCACCGCCGCGGAAGATCCAGATATCGACCAGGTCGGGTCGAATCAGAGCCGTTCGAACCGTTCCACCGGGAGGACGAAGACGGTCGCACCACCGACCTCGACCTCGAGCGGGTAGGGCATGAAGAACTCGCCCGGTTCCATGATCGGCGGCATCGGATTGACGATCTGGGTGCGAGCCGTGCAGGTCCGTCGGGTGATCGCGAGCACCTCCTCGACCTGGGCCTCCTCGACGCCGACCAGGATCGTCGCATTCGACTGCTTGAGGAACCCGCCCGACGAGTGCAGCCGCGTCGCCCGGTAATCCTTCTCCAGGAGTGCTTCCACGAGGGCGCCCGCGTCTTCGTTGTGGACGACGGCGACGATCAGCTTCATCGCTCGAGGATACGAGCCGGATGGCCGTCCCGTCGAGAGCCTTGCCCCTGATCGCCGGTCGTACAATGCCCCTGCCGACCCGTCCGGCGCCCCACCCGGAACCAGGGAGACCTCAGTTCGATGGATCGCTCGACCGACACGCTCGTAGCGAGCGCGGCCGCCCTTGCCCATGGCGGTGACCTCGACCAGACCCTGTCCACGCTGCTCGGCGCGGCAGCCGGAGCGACGGGCGCCGCGCGGGGTGCTGCCTTCCTGCAGGATCCCGATCGGCCTGGGCTGCAGCTCGGCGCGTCGCTGGGAATGAGTCCCGAAGCCGACCGTGCGTTCGAGGCAGCCGTCAACGAAGAGAGCCATCCGGTGGCGGTCGCCGCGCGCGAACTGACCGCTTCGTTCGAGGTCCCTGCCGCGAGCCCCGATGGGACGAAGCTGGTCGACGCGCTGCTGCCGCTCGTCGTCCGCCATGGCGGCGTCGACATGGGGGTGGGCGTCCTTGCCTTTGCCTGGCCGGCTCCGCACTCGTTGGAAGAGGCGGACCGGGCGATCCTGCAGGCCGTCGCCGACCTGGCCGCCGTCGCCGTCGACCTGGCCCGCCTCGGCTCGCTGGCGGCCGAGCGTTCGGAATGGTTCGAGCGAATGGCTCACACCGATCCGCTGACCGGCCTGGCCAACACCCGCACGCTCGGCCGGGTGCTCGAGCTCGAGCTGGCCCGGGCGGCCCGCCAGGGTGGCGAGGTCTCAGTCGCCCTGATCGACGTCGATGGGCTGACCGAGGTCAATGTGACCGCGGGCCACGAGGCCGGCGACGACGTCCTGCGCGCCGTGGCGACGGTCCTGGCCGAGTCGGTCCGGCTGGTCGACACGGTTGCCCGCTATGGCGGCGACGAGTTCGTCCTGATTGCCCCCGGCGCGGCCGGCATGACCGTCGCCCAGCGAGTCCTCGACGGCGTCGCCGCTCTGGCTGAGCAGCACGGCCGCCGGATCAGCGTGTCGGTTGGATTGGCTCGCTTCCCCTCGGACGGTGCCAGCTCGGAAGAACTGCTTGCATCAGCCTCGGCGGCCCTTCTCGCGGCCCGCGGCGAAGGTCCGGGAACGCTCGCGGCCGCCCCGCTCCAGGCGAGCTAGACGGGACGAGGCGGAGAGTCGCTCCGTCGGATCAGCCGCCCCTGGTCGCGACGCCACTGACGACCATCGGCAGCGTCGGCGTCGTGACCCCGCTGTGTGGCTCCCGGGTGAGGCCAACCGTGAGGCCAGCCCCGGTCGGCACCTGGGCGGCGGTCAGGGCCCCGAGCCCACTCGCTCCCACCGCAAATGAGCCGACCGGCACCGGGCTGCCGGACGGAGCGATGATCCAGGCCTCGTAGACCTGGCTACCGCTGGTCGCCGGGAGCCCGCTGAGGGCCAGTGCGAACGACCCGTCCGACCCGACGGCGGCGAGACCGGTCGGCCCACCTGACGAGCCGGGGGCCATCACCGCGGCCTGACCGCCGGCCTGCTGGGCGATCGCCAGGACGTGGTCGACCGCGGCCTGCTGTTGCTGGGCGGTCGAGAGTTGCTGCGACAGGCCGATGTTCCAGGCGCCCAGGGCGGCGATCACGAGGACCGCGGCAATCGCGGCGATCCAGCGCAGCGGCGAGCGCCGGCGGGCGCGTTCAGCCGCCAGGTCGATTGGCGCCTCGGTCGCGAGCCGGCCAACGGAACCGGGCGCGAGTCGAGCAGCAGCCTCGGGCGTCGGGCCGCCAACGGGACCGGGTTCGGCCGCCACCCGGCCGGCTGATCCGGCACCGAGCGACGTGATCAGGCGATCAGCGGCCGCCTCTGTGCGGCGGCCCGCGTGGACCTCGGCATCGATTGCGCCGAGGATCCGGCCGCGGAGCTCGGCCGGCGGCTCGACGGGCTCGACCGATTCGGCCAGGTACGGGAGGACCCCACCGAGCTCGCCCATCTCCGGATGCGGCTGCGGGCAGGTCCCGAGGTGATCGCGGACGTCGTGCATCTGGACCGGCTCGAGGGCACCCAGGACGAAGGCCGGGGCCAGGTCGCGGACTTCGTCGCAGCTCAGGCGGCTCATGCCGGTTCTCCGCCGTCGGGACCGCTGCCCGGCATCGCCCGGCGCATCTGGAGCAGGCCCAGCCGCATCCGGCTCTTGACCGTCCCCAGCGGCGCGTTCGTGCGGGCGGCAATCTCCTGCTGGGTGAGTCCACTGAAGTAACCCAGCTCGAGCGCCTCGCGCTGGACCGTCGACAACGTACCCAGCGCGACGAGGATGGCGTCGCGGTCGAGGCGACCGGCAACCTCGGACCAGAGGTCGGGCAGGGTGAGGCTGGACGGCGGCGCCTCCTCGTGCTCGGGCAGCTCGGTCGTGGGTCGCCGGCGGCGAATCGCATCGATCGCCCGGTGATGGACGATCGCCAGCAACCAGGTCTTCACGCTACCCCGCTCGGTCGCATACCGGCCGGCGTTTCGCCATGCCCCAACGAAGGCCTCCTGGACGACGTCGTCGGCCAGGCTGGCGTCTCCGGTGATGCGCAGGGCGAGTCCGTAGGCCATCGTCTTGTACCGTTCGTAGAGGACCTCGATTGCTCCGTGATCACCACCGGCGACCGCCTCGAGCGCGGCTCGATCGGCGTCATCGGTGGCACTGTTCACCCGACCCGCGACCCGGGCTGATGGGTCGCTCATCGGGTGATGCGCAGCACCGGCGGCTCCGGTTCATCGATCGCGGCGCCCCCAGGCACCGACCCGATCGCTGCCAGGCCGGTCAGGCGAGCGATCGCCCGCCGAATTGACGCCTGGACCTCGGCCGCGTCGGCGGTGGCATCGACGATCACGAAACGATCCGGGTCGGCATCCGCCATCTCCAGGAATCCTGCCCGGACCCGCCGATGATAGGCAAGATCCATGCCGGCTTCGAAGCGCTGCTGTTCTTCCAGTCCCTTGCGGGCGAGCCCGATCTCGACCGGCAGGTCGAGCAGGACGGTCAGGTCCGGCCGGAGGCCGTCCGTCGCCAATCGCTCGAGCTCACGCAGGGCGGCGATCGACAAGCCGCTGCCGTAGCCCTGGTAGGCGATCGTCGAATCGGCATAGCGGGCACAGATGACGAGCTCGCCCCGGGCGAGAGCCGGCCGGATCACGTCGTCAACGTGCTGGGCACGGGCGGCGTTGAACAGGAGCGCGTCGGTCCGCGGCCCGAGTGAAACCGCATCGTGGCCGGCGTCCATGAGGATCCCCCGGATCAGGTCGCCGACGGGCGTCCCGCCCGGTTCGCGGGTCAGCAGGACCGGGATGCCCGCGGCGCGGGCAGCGTCGCGCAGCCGGGCGGCCTGGACCGTCTTGCCGGAACCCTCGGGACCCTCGAGCGTCACGAATCGGCCGCGCTTCGTAGGCGCAGGCTCATGCCCCCGCTGGCGATCCCGATTCACGCGATGGAGTGTAGCCGAGCCAATCTGCGCGGCCGGACAGCTGGTCGCGGCTAGGATGCCGGACATGACCCTCGCAGCGACTCCTCGAGGTCGGCGAATTGCCCGCGCGCTGCTGCTTGCCGTGGGCCTGATCCTCACGCTCCCGGCGATCGCGCTGGCCCACCCGCTTGGCAATTTCACGGTCAACCACTTTGCCGGGATCCGGGTCGAACCGGATCGGATCGTCCTCGACATCGTGATCGATGAGGCCGAGATCCCCACGTTCCAGGACCGCCTGCGGATCGACACCGACGGCGACGGCGTCATCTCGGCCGAAGAGGCGGACGTGGAGCGGCTGGCCGCCTGCCCTCGCCTCGTGCCGGACCTGGCCCTGACCAGCAACGGGCTGCGGCTGCCCGTGGTCACGTTCGCGGCCGGCCTGAGCTTCCCGCCGGGCACCGCCGGCCTGAGCACGATGCGCCTCGTCTGCGAGTTCGCGGCGCCCTTGCCCGATCCGCTTGTCGGGCCAACCAGGATCGGCTTCGATGACACGTCCCACCCGGGCCGGATCGGCTGGCACGAGGTGGTCGTGACGGGCAGTGGGGTGACGCTGACCGCCGGGAAGCTGCCCGCGATCTCGATCTCCGAGCGCCTGCGGGCCTATCCGGCCAACCTGATCGCCCACCCCCTCGATGTCCGCAACGCCACGTTCGCGGCCCGGCCCGGCGGAGCCTTGACACCGTACGCGGAGCCAGCCGACGCGACATCGCTGACGGCGACGCCGTCGCCCTCGGCCGACGGCCTGGCCGCCGATCCCGGGACGAGCCCGCCTCTGAGCTCGCCTTCCAGCTCGGGACTGAACGGGGCGGGGACGGGCATCGCGGCAGGCGCGCCAAGCGAGGCACCGGTGGCCGCTGCCGTGCCGGGTGGCGTCGTCGGTCTGGATATCGGGGGCCTGATCGCGACGTCCGCGATTACGCCAATCGTGCTGCTCGGGTCGCTCGTGGCCGCGTTCCTGTTGGGGGCGGGCCATGCCCTGACTCCCGGTCATGGCAAGACACTGATGGGCGCCTACCTCGTCGGGTCCCGTGGGACGGCCCTCCACGCGATCGCCCTGGGCCTGTCGGTGACCGTCTCCCACACGCTCGGGATCGTGCTCCTGGCCGCGATCATCCTCGAGGCCCGCGACGTGGCGCCCGAGCTGTTCAACACGATTGCCCCGGTCGCCTCCGGCCTGACCGTGATCGCGATCGGTGGCTGGCTGCTCCTCGGCCAGGCCCGCACCTACCGGGCGCACGGGCGCGGGAGGGAGGACGAGCACGACCACGGGCACAGGCGCGGCTCGGTCGGCCACGACCATGGGGCAGCGCCGGATGCGCCGATTGGCTGGCGCAGCCTGTTCATCCTGGGCCTGGCTGGTGGCCTGATTCCGTCGACCAGCGCGCTGATCATCCTGCTCGCGGCGATCAACGTGGACCGGCCGGCCTACGGCCTCATCCTCGTCGTGGCCTTCGGCCTGGGGATGGCGCTCGTCCTGGGCGGGGTCGGCCTCGTCCTCGTCTTCGCCCGGGACCGGCTCGAGCGACTGCCAGCGGGCCTGGGCCTCGGGCGGCTGGCGACCTACGCCCCGCTCGGGGCAGCCTGCCTGATCCTCGTCCTGGGGATCTGGCTGACGAGCCAGGCGATCGGCGTCGGACCGACGTTCTGACGGCCGGCGGCCACGTCGGGGCGGAGATGCCTGCCGCAGCGAGGCCGGCGCGCAGGCATCCGGCCAGGCTGCTATCGTGCCGGCGATGCGAGACTTGACCGAGCGGGCCCTGTCGACGGCAACCGTGCGCGGAGCGACCTACGCCGACGTGCGGATCGTGCATCGGGTCGACGAGTCGATCACGGTCAAATCGGGTCGGGTCGAAGGCGTCGCCTCGGGTGAGAGCGAAGGCTTCGGGATCCGGGTCCTGGTCGATGGCGCATGGGGCTTCGCCAGCAGCCACCGGCTCGACGGCAACGAGATCGATCGGGTCGCGGCCGATGCTGTCCGGATCGCCCGGGCCTCGGCCACGGCCCTCCGCCACCGGGTCCAGCTCGATGATCGGCCACCGGCCCACGGGACCTACGCGACACCGGTCGTCGAGGACCCCTTCGCGGTATCGCTGGAGACGAAGATCGGGGAGTTGCTGGCTGCCGACAAGGTGGCCTCATCGGTCAGGGGGATCGCCTTCACCGAATCGACCTACGCCGCGATGCGCAGCCACACGATCTTCGCGGCCAGCGACGGCAGCTACACCGACCAGACGATCACCCACGTCGGATCCGGCATCGAGACGAACGCGATCGAAGGTGACGAACACCAGCGCCGGAGCTATCCCGATGCCGGCGGAGGCTGGCAGTCAGCCGGCTACGACTACATCCGCGGCCTGCGCCTGGCCGACCACGCCGGCGCGCTGTCCGAGGAGGCGGTCGAACTCTTGAGCGCGCCCCAGTGCCCGTCCGGCAACATGACGATCGTCCTCGATCCCTCCCAGCTCTACCTCCAGGTCCACGAGAGCTGCGGCCATCCGACTGAGCTCGACCGCGTCTTCGGGACCGAGGCGTCGTATGCCGGCACGAGCTTCCTGACCACCGACAAGCTCGATGCGGGCTTTCGCTACGGCTCCGACCTGATCGACATCGTCGCCGATGCTACGGCGCCGGGGGGCCTGGGCACGTTCGGCTGGGACGACGAAGGGGTGGCCGCGCAGGCGGTGCCGCTGATCAAGGAGGGCATCTTCGTCGGCTACCTGAGCAGCCGCGAGACGGCCCCGCGGATCGGCCGCCAGTCCGGCGGCGC
This sequence comes from Chloroflexota bacterium, assembly GCA_017881915.1. Taxonomy (GTDB): domain Bacteria; phylum Chloroflexota; class Limnocylindria; order Limnocylindrales; family CSP1-4; genus Palsa-1033. The sequence goes on from JADGQK010000052.1 coordinate 13,051, forward strand.
GATGCGCGCCGATGGCTGGAACCGGATCCCGCTCATCAGGATGACCAACATTAACCTCCTGCCCCGGCCCGGCATGAGCCTCGACGAGATCGTGGCCGACACGGACGACGGGCTGTACCTGCGCTCGAACCGGAGCTGGTCGATCGACGACCGCCGCCTGAACTTCCAGTTCGCGACCGAGGTTGCCTACGAGATCAAGGGGGGCAAGAAGGGCCGCCTGTTCAAGAACCCGACCTATACCGGGATCACCTACGAGTTCTGGCGCTCGTGCGACGCGGTTGGCGACGAACGCAGCTACGTGATGCTGGGCACTCCGAACTGCGGCAAGGGCGAGCCCGGCCAGACCGGCCACGTCGGCCACGCGGTCCCCGGAGCTCGCTTCCGCAACGTCCAGGTGGGCGTCGGCAAATGGTGACCGGCGGGCCGACTCGATGAACGAGCCGAACGACGCGGCGGAGTGGCTCGTCCTGGCCGAGGAGGTGCTCGACCTGGCTGCGAAGGGCGGCGCCTCGCAGGCCGAGGTCGTCGTCCAGGCCGACGACGCGGCGCTCACCCGCTTTGCCAACAGCGAGATCCACCAGAACGTCGCCGAGTCGGACGCCCGGCTCAGCCTGCGCTTCATCTCCGGCCAGCGGATCGGCGTGGCCGCCACTGGACGATTCGATCCAGCCGCGCTGAAAGCGCTGGTCGAGACGGCCGGCGCGATCGCTCGGAATGTCGAGCCGAACGCAGACTTCGTGTCGCTGCCCGGTCCCGGTCCCCGGCCGATCCCGGACCTGCCCGGGGCGTATAGCGCGGCGACGGCCGAGGCGACTCCCGAGCTGCGAGCCGAGGGGGTCCGGGCCGTGATCGCCCAGGCCGACAGGGCGGAGGTGACCGCCTATGGCTCGTTCGCGACGACGACCGAGACGATCACGGTCGCCAACTCGCTCGGCGTACGGGCCAGCGCGGCCCGGACCTGGTCACAGTTGATCACCGTATCGATGGGCCCCGGCGGCGGCTCCGGGTACGCCGAGGCGGCCGCCGTCGACGCCACCACGATCGATGCCGGCGCATTGGGCCAGGAGGCGTCCGACCGCGCCCTGGCGACCGTCGACGCGGTGGCGATCGAGCCCGGCGATTACCCCGTGGTCCTCGATACCTATGCCGTGGTCGACATGATGGACATGCTCGGCTATCTAGGCTTCTCGGCTCTCGCCGTCCAGGAGGGCCGCTCGTTCGTGGAGATCGGCAAGCGGGTCGGCAGCGAGCTGGTCACGATCCGCGACGATGGCGCCGACCCGGCCGGCCTGCCGATGGCCTTCGACTACGAGGGGGTCGAGAAGCAGCGGGTGGAGCTCATGACGAGGGGCGTCTGCACCGGCCTCGTCTACGACGGCCAGACGGCGGCTCACGACGGCGTGCGTTCGACCGGCCACGGCCTGCCCGCTCCGAACTCATACGGGCCATTCCCGCTGAACATGGTGATGGAGGCGGGAACGTCCAGCCGCGACGAGCTGATCGGCGGCCTCGAGCGCGGTCTCCTCGTCACCCGGTTCCACTACACGAACCCGGTTCATCCCAAGCTGGCGATCGTCACCGGGATGACCCGCGACGGGACGTTCCTCGTGGAAGGCGGCAAGATCGTTGGGCCGGTCAGGAACCTGCGCTCTACCCAGAGCTACCTGGACGCGTTGGCCGGGGTCAGCGCGGTCGGCCGCGATCGGCGCTGCCTGAAGGGCTTCCTCGGCGGGGTCGTCGTCCCGGCCGTCCGGATTGACAGCTGGACCTTCACCGGCGCGACCGAGCACTAGGTTCCGAGGGGGGCTCGGCGGCTGCGCTCGGCCGCGCCGCTTGTTCCGCCTACGCTCTCGCCCGCGGGCTCGGCGAACCCGTGGCGATCTACCGGGTGAACGGGACCTAGTACTACCGAGCCCTGATCCGGCCAGTCGGCCAGCCGTAGGGTGGCCCACATGACCGATATCTGGGTCTGTGCGGGCTGCCATTCGATCAATCGGCAACGCGACAGGCGCTGCTACAAGTGCGGTACCAGCCAGGCCGATGGCACCGCCCAGATCCCGGGCACCGGACCGGGGCTGCGCGTGGAATCGGCGCTGGTCAACCGCGTCTATCACGGCTACCAGAGCGCGTGGCCCTTCGCCCTGGTCGCGTCGGTGCTGGTCCTCGCCGTGGCCCTCATGGATGTCGTGCTCCTCGTCCTGAACGTGGCGGCGGCACCGGTGGTCCGCGAGCAGATCAGCGCGATCCTGAGCGGCGCGCCGTACGACCCGAATGCTCTCGAAGTCCAGTCCAGGAGCCTCGCGACCCCCGAGACGATCCGATTGGTGATCCTCGTCGCCGCGGTCGTCGCGTTTGGGGCCTGGCTCAGCCGTGTGATCTCGAACATTCCGGCACTCGGCGGTGGTCAGCCGTCCAGGACGCCGATGCGGGCGTTCATCTACACGCTCATCCCGGTCTGGAACCTGATCAAGGTGCCCGGCATGGTCCAGGACGCCCTGTACCGGGTGGAGCCTCGGGCGGGCGGATTCTTCATGGTCTTCGCCGCCTGGTTCGGCCTGGTCGGGAGCTGGATCGTGTCGTTCCTGGGGTCCTGGTTCATCGGGATCGCGCTGGTCAAGGCCGTCCTGAACGCCCCGACCCGGCCCGACGCCGTCGAGGCCCTGCAGAGCTCGCTCGACCAGTCCTTTGCGCTCGAGATCGTGACCTCGGCGATGGTCGTGATCGGTGCGCTCATCCTGGTGTTGCTGATGGTGAGGATCGAGCGGCGCTGTGCCGCCCGCGATGCCGAGGTCCGGGCCGTGGCGCTGGTCCCTGCCGCAGCGTAACGCCTGATCGCCGGAGCCCTCGTCGGGACGACGCGGGCGCTGCTCGATATCGCGTCGTGTCCGGCGCCCCAGTCAAAGTCTCCAGCGGGGTCATGGTCATCGGTGCGGACGACGAATCCTTCGCGTTCAATCCTTCATGTTCCAGCCTTCACGTTCGTCACCCTGAAGGCCATACCATGTCCGCGTGGATCACCCTCTTGGCGCATCGCGACGGCGACGTGACCGTGGCCCAGGCCCAGACCCTGGAGCGCCCATCCGACCCGTTCGGCGAGCTGGCCTGTGTCCTGGGCGGCAACCTCCGCAACAGCGCCACGATTCGGACGGCACGCCAAACCCTCGGGGCAGCGCTGCGCAAGTTGACCGGCCGGCGGTGAGGCCCCGGCCCACATGACCGGCGGCGCGCTCGATGCCGTCGTCGTGGGTTCGGGACCGAACGGGCTGGCTGCGGCGATCACCCTGGCCCGGGCCGGCCGCTCCGTGCGGGTCTATGAGGCGGCCGCCACGATCGGGGGCGGGACGCGGACCCAGGAGCTGACCCTGCCGGGGTTTCGGCATGACGTGTGCGCCACGATCGTGCCGCTCGCGGCGGCGTCGCCATTCTTCCGCTCGATCGACCTGGCCGCCCGCGGGGCGGCGCTCGTCCAGCCCGACGCGCCGGTTGCCCACGCCCTCGATGGCGGGCGGGCAGCGGTCCTGGAACGGTCGATCGAGGCGACCGCGTTGGGATTCACCGACGCAACCGACGGACGCGCCTGGCGGCGGCTGCTTGGGCCGCTCGTCCGCGACGCCGAGAAGCTCGGCGAGGAATTGCTCGGTCCCGTCCTCCACCGCCCCCGCCACCCGATCGCGCTTGCCCGCCTGGGTCTGCCGGGGCTCTTTCCGGCAACCGGACTGACCCGGGCCGTCTTCCGGGGCGAGGATGTGCGGGCCCTGTTCGGCAGCCTCTCGGCACACTCGATGATCGACCTGGGCCGGCCGCTGTCGGCCTCGTTCGGACTCGTCCTCGGGTTGTATGCCCACGCTGTTGGCTGGCCGCTCGTCCGGGGCGGCACGGCGGCGCTCAGCGACGCCCTGGTGGCAGAGCTGCTGGACCTTGGCGGGCAGATCGAGACCGGGCGGCCCGTGACCAGCCTGGCCGAGCTGCCGCCGAGCCGGGTTGTCCTGCTCGACGTCACGCCGCGAGCCGCGCTGGCGATCGCCGGCAAGCGCCTGCCTGATCGGACCCGTCGCGCATATGAACGCTTCCGCTACGGGTCCGGGGTATTCAAGCTCGACTGGGCCCTTGATGGGCCGGTCCCCTGGGCATCCGACGGCGCCCGGCGGACGGCCACGGTCCACCTCGGAGGGACCCTTGGCGAGATCGCGGCATCGGAGCACGAGGTGGCCCGGGGCGGCCACCCTCAGCGACCATTCGTCATCCTGGTCCAGTACGACCCGTGGGATCCGAGCCGGGCGCCGGCCGGGAAGGCAACGGCGTGGGCCTACTGCCATGTCCCGTCCGGCTCGACGGTGGACATGACCGATCGGATCGAGGCGCAGGTCGAGCGCTTTGCGCCCGGCTTCCGGGACCGGATCCTGGGCCGGGCTGTGCACGCGCCGGCCGCGATGGAGGCCCACGATCCGAACTACATCGGGGGCGATATCAACGCCGGCATCCAGGACATCCGCCAGCTGATCTTCCGGCCACGGCTCGCGCTCGATCCGTACTGGACGGGCGCTCCCGGCCTGTACCTGTGCTCATCGTCGACGCCACCCGGCGGCGGGGTTCACGGGATGGCCGGCTTCCACGCCGCGCAATCGGCGCTGCGCCGGGAGTTCCGCTAGGCCGCGCAGGGCATTCCGCGGGCCGGGCTCGTGTTCGTGCCGGGCTCGTGTTCGTGCCGGGCTCGTGTTCGTGCCGGGCGGCCGCCTGTCCCCGCGTTGGCGCCGCCTGTCCCCGCGTTGGCGGCCGGACGCGGCGGTTCGGTCAGCGCTCGACCCGGTCATCTCCTGGGGCGAACAAATCGACCGAATCGAGCCGCGCCGGGTCGTCAAGGATTGGTCAGTCCGCCGATTTCATCGCGCCCGGCGAATGTTTGGCAGGTGACGGTCAGAACCACGCTCAAGCTTCGGGCGATTCGCGCCTTTTGAGCGCCGGCGGCGATCGGTCGAGCGCCGACCCCCTGGGACTCCCGGCGATCCAGAGGATCCCGTCGCCCGGCCAGTCCGTGCCCTCCTCGAGCGATCGGCGGAGGTGATCGGGCGACTGCGGAAAAGCGGCTCGTACGGATTCGCCCAATTCGGCAACCAGGCGTCGGTGGTGTCGCGTAGGCGGGAGGCACAACACAGCGAATACTGCTGAGCGGGCCGGCGCAGCCGCGCGGACCAGCTCCCGTTTCTCGAAGCAACGGCGGACGGTCGCCTCCCAGCGACGAACGTGGGTCTCCACCTCGATCAGCACGAACATGCCGCCGGCCGATAGCCGGATGTCCGTCGACGCACGCCCAGGACCTGGAACTCTCGCTTCCAGCTCGGCCCGCCAGCGCGGATGGCGCCTCGCGAGAATCCGCTCGATGATCCGGGCATGCGCGGCGTCGTGCAGCATCGGTGTCGCACCTGGATAGACGGTGACCCGCAGATCCGCCCCGAGCGCGATGGCCGTGCGCCGCCTGATCTCGAGCCCGACGGTCGGGTCTCCCCGCTCAAGATCGCTCAAGACAGACTGACTGACGCCAACCACACGCGCGACGGCGGCCTGCGAGACACTCAACCCGAGGCGGAGCTCGCGCAGCTCCTCGGCAATCCGTGCCGCGTCCAGCCTGGCGAAGCGCACGGCCTCGCGCACCACGATCCGCCGCCTACCCGCCAGGTTGTCTGAGGCCACCCGAGCTGCTCCTGTTCTCTCCCGGTTCGCCCGATTCGGACCGAGTGCCCGGCGGAACCATCGCCACAGGAGAACAGATCGGCCTTATCTGCGGGTCATCCGGGGATCTAGTCCGAGGAACCATTGCGTTCGATCGCTGGGGGAGATCGAACACCGAGAATCCCGAGTCCGAGTGACGAGCCTCTAGGACGATTCCTGCGTCTTGATGGCCCCAGGAGATGATCGAACCCGACCGCGACGGCGCCGAGCCGCCCCGCCCCGCCCCGCCCCGCCGAGCCGAGCCG